>CAYNMA010000066.1:0-13623 GCA_964398075.1 uncultured Bacteroides sp.
AAACATCCCAATTAATAACAAAATAACGAAACGTGGAATTTTTAGAACATCCCTAGAATATGATTACAATAGAGCAACTAAAAGATTTGCAGACCAGAGCAGATAAACTCTGCCACTATCTGGCTATCGACGAGAAACGAATACAACTGGAAGAGGAAGAACTCCATACCCAAGCACCCGAGTTTTGGGACGACCCCAAGGCTGCCGAGGCACAGATGCGTAAGGTTAAGGGACTGAAAGCGTGGACAGAAGGCTACGAAGGTGTACAAAAGGCTATCGAGGAACTCAACCTCGCCTTCGACTTCTACAAAGACGAAGTCGCCACCGAAGAAGAGGTCGACGATGCCTATGCCAAGGCGCAGAAAGAGGTAGAGAACCTCGAGATGAAGAACATGTTGTCCCACGAAGAAGACCAGATGTCCGCTGTCCTCAAGATTGTCGCAGGTGCAGGTGGCACCGAGGCGCAGGACTGGGCAGACATGCTCTTCCGTATGTATATGCGTTACTGCGAGAAACATAACTATAAGACCGAGATAAGCAACCTACAAGAAGGCGAAGAAGCCGGCATCAAGACCGTCACCTTTAAGGTCGAAGGCGACATGGCGTATGGCTACCTGAAGAGCGAGAATGGCGTACACCGCTTAGTGCGCGTCTCGCCCTACAACGCCCAAGGCAAGCGCATGACCTCTTTCTCCTCCGTCTTTGTCGTGCCACTTATTGATGACACCATCGAGATAGAAGTCAACCCCGCAGGCATCAGTTGGGATACCTTCCGTAGTTCCGGCGCGGGTGGGCAGAATGTCAATAAGGTCGAGTCTGGTGTCCGGCTGCACTATAAGTTCAAGAACCCACTCACTAACCTCGACGATGAGATTGTGATAGAGAATACCGAGACCCGTGACCAACCTAAGAACCGAGAGAACGCCCTGCGACTGCTGCGTAGCCAGTTGTATGAGTTAGAACTCGAGAAACGCCGCCAGGCGCAGGCTAAGGTCGAGGCGGGCAAGAAAAAGATAGAGTGGGGTAGCCAGATCCGCAGTTATGTCTTCGATGACCGACGCGTGAAAGACCACCGTACTAACTACCAGACAAGCAATGTAGGCGCAGTGATGGACGGCGACATCGACGGCTTCATCAAGGCTTACTTAATGGAATTCCCTGATTAACAAATTAAGGCTATGAAAAGACTAATGATATTACTCTCTGCAACACTCCTTGTTGCCACGCTCTCGGCGCAAGAGCCGGACACTCTACAACAGAAGGTCGATAGTGGCTTCGTGTTCACTACCGTACACGCCAATCCTATCACCTCAGTTAAGAACCAGTTCAAGAGTTCCACCTGCTGGAGCTTCTCTTCGTTGGCTCTCATAGAGTCCGAACTACTTCGTATGGGCAAAGGCGAATACGACCTAAGCGAGATGTTTGTGGTTCACCATACCATGCAAGACCGTGCCAAGAACTTTGTCCGTTATCATGGCGACTCGTCCTTCTCACCTGGTGGTAGTTTTGCAGATATGCTCTACTGCCTCAAGAACTATGGTATCGTCCCACAAGACGCTATGCCTGGTATCATGTACGGTGACACCCTCCCCAATCATGCCGAGTTAGATGCTGTTGCAGGTGCAGTGGTACGTGCTATTGCTAACGGCAAATGGAAGAAACTGTCCCCCGTCTGGCAACAAGCCGTAGAGGCTATCTACGATGTCTACCTCGGGAAGTGCCCAGAGAAGTTCACGTACAACGGCAAGGAATATACCCCACAATCGTTCATCGAGATGTTAGGTATCAATGCCGACGATTATGTCTCCCTCACGTCCTACACTCACCATCCCTTCTACACCTCCTTTGCCTTAGAGATACAGGACAATTGGCGGCAGTCCCTCAGTTATAACCTACCTATCGACGAACTGATGCAGGTCTTCGACTATGCCATCAATAACGGATACACCATTGCTTGGGGTGCCGATGTCAGCGAGATAGGCTTCACCCGCAAGGGTATAGGCGTCATGCCCGATGCCGACCATGGTGCCGACCTTACCGGTTCCGATATGGCACATTGGTTAGGGTTGAGCGATGCCGACAAACGTGCCGAACTGACCAAAGCCCCCCTGCCCGAGATGGAAGTCACGCAAGAGATGCGACAGACTGCCTTCGATAACTGGGAGACGACCGACGACCACGGCATGCTTATCTTTGGTATCGCTAACGACCAGAATGGCAAACCCTATTATATGGTCAAGAACTCTTGGGGTACACAGCGTAGCGACTACCAAGGTATATGGTATGTCAGCCAAGCCTTTGCTAAGTACAAGACCATGAATATCGTCCTCCATAAGAACGCTATACCTAAGGACATCCGTAAAAAACTCGGTATAAAATGAAAGTTTCGACGGTAATAAAACAGATGTTCTACCTCCCTTGGTGGTTCATTCGGGCTAAGTTCTTTGGACGCACTGCGCCCTTGCAGACCGTCTTGTTCATTACCGACAAGTGTAACCTGCGATGCAAGCACTGCTCTGTATACCAGACCGAGAACATCCATATCATGACCTTCGACCAAGTGTGCGAACAGTTGCGTTATTCCTACTCCCTTGGCTCTCGTTTTGTCGACATCGAAGGAGGCGAGACTACCTTATGGCGGGACGGAGAGAAGACTGTCAACGATATCATCGATGCTGCACACAAGATAGGTTTCTACACCGTCACTATCACCACCAATGCCCAGCAAGACATTTCATGGGTGCGTGCCGATAGCCTCTGGGTAAGCATGGATGGAGTAGGGCAATACCACGATGCTATCCGAGGAAAAGGTACCTTCGCCCGTCTGGAACATAACATTGAGACCTCCAGTCTGCCACACCTCAGTGTGAACATGGTGGTAAATAAACTCAACTATACCTGCCTCAAGGATGCCCTCGAGTATGCCCATACCAACCCCTTCATTGAGCAGATATCGATTAACTTCCACACCCCCTTCCCTGGTACGGAGTACTTAGCACTCGACCTCGACACCCAAAACGATTGTATCGATACCGTCATTGCCTACAAGAAGAAAGGTTACCCCATCATGAACTCCTATTCGGGATTGCGCAAGATGAAGGTCATCGACCAGATAAAGAAACGCTGTTGGGTAACCAACTTCGTCTATGCCGATGGCTCGCGTGGCTATTGTGCGGCTATGAATACCGATACCTGCAACCGTTGCGGACTCTGTATGTCGGGAGAGATGGCTTCTGTCTTTAACTTCTGCCCCGACACCATCCTCGCCGGATTGAAACTACGAAAGTAAATAACCCTCCTATAACCTCAAGAAATGAACTTCACTCACCTACACGTCCACTCTCACTATTCCACCCTCGACGGTATGTCGAAGGTACCCGACCTTGTAAAGAAATGCCAGCGATGCGGCATGAACAGTATGGCACTCACCGACCATGGTAATATGTTCGGTATCAAAGAGTTCCTCGATGTCTGCAAGAAAGTAAACAAAGCCCCTGGCGCTGCAGTCAAGGCTTGCAAAGAGAATATCCAAAAGTGCGAGGAACAGATTGCTAAGTTACCCGAATTAGAAGAAAAACTGACGACCGTAACCGATGAGAACGAGAAAAACGCACTCGAGACAAAGATAGCCGATGCCAAGAAAGCCGAGCAGAAACTCCCCGAGTATCAGACCCAGTTGGTCGACTTAGAGCAGAAAGCCGCTAACTATATACCCTTCAAACCGATTGTAGGTACCGAGGCTTACTGTGCCCGCCGTAGCCGATTAGACAAAGACAAGTCCGTAATGATGAAAGGTGAGGATGGTCGTGAGCGTTCTGTCGACCGTAGCGGCTGGCACCTTATCCTCTTAGCGAAGAATATGACCGGCTATCGAAACCTATGTAAGTTAGCCAGTTATGCCTATATCGATGGCTTCTACGACCGCCCGCGTATCGATAAAGAACTGCTTGAACAGTATCACGAAGGCTTGATTGTCTCCTCCGCCTGCTTAGGTGGAGAGTTACCACAACTCATCCTGCAAGGTAAAGTCGACGAGGCAGAGAAGTCCATTAAGTGGTTTAAGTCCATCTTTGGAGACGACTACTATATTGAACTACAGCGGCATAAGACCGACAAGCCTTTCGGTGACCAGACTACCTACCAGAAACAGATGAAGGTCAACCCCGTGCTGATAGAACTGGCCCGTAAGACCAATACCAAGATAATCTGCACCAACGATGTCCACTTCGTCGAGGAAGAGCACGCCGAGGCACACGACCGACTGATCTGTGTCTCGACCAACAAAGACTACAACGATGTGAACCGTATGCACTATACCAAGCAAGAGTGGTTGAAGACACCCGAGGAGATGGCGGAGATATTCAGCGACCTTCCCGAGGCGTTAGAGAATACACAAGAGATTGCCGATAAGGTAGAGGTGTATGACATCGACTCTGCACCTATCATGCCTAAGTTCGACATCCCCGAGTCGTTTGGTACCGAGGAAGAGTATCGTACGAAGTTCACCGAGAAGGACCTCTTCGATGAGTTCACTCAAGATGAACACCACCAAGTGGTATTGTCCCAAGAGGCTGCCGAGAAGAAGATTACTACCTTAGGCGGATACAACGCCTTGTATCGTATTAAGTTGGAAGCCGACTACCTCGCCTCGCTTACTTGGAAAGGCGCACACGAACGCTATGGCGAGAACCTCACCAAAGAACAAGAAGAGCGTATCACCTTCGAACTGCATGTAATGAAGACCATGGGTTTCCCGGGCTACTTCCTTATCGTCATGGATTATATCCGTGCCGCACGAGAAGAACTGAATGTGTCTGTCGGACCAGGACGTGGTAGTGCTGCTGGTAGTGTGGTCGCCTACTGTCTACATATAACCGATGTCGACCCGCTCGAGTATGACTTGCTGTTCGAGCGTTTCCTAAACCCCGACCGTATATCATTGCCTGATATCGATGTCGACTTCGATGATGCCGGACGGGGACGAGTAATCGACTGGGTAGTCAATAAGTATGGCAAGACCCATGTGGCACATATCATCACCTATTCCACCATGGCAACAAAGGCTGTCATTGCCGATATGGGTCGTGTCCAAGGTGTGCCGCTCAGTGTCGTAACCGACATAAAGAAACTCATACCTGAAAAGACTTTGGGAAAAGACGAGAACGATAAGGATATCGAAGTCACTATCCCTAACTGCTTTAAGCATTTACCAGCCTTTAGAGATTACAAGAACCATCCCGACCAAAAGGTAAGAGACACCTTGCACTATGCCGAAGAACTGGAAGATACCATCCGTGGTATCGGTATCCATGCCTGCGGACTCATCATTGGTGCCGACGACTTGACGAAGTTCGCACCTCTGGCTACCGTCAAAGACCCAAGTACCGGACAAGACCAGTTGGTTACGCAATACGATGGACATGTCGTAGAGTCTGTCGGACTGATCAAGATGGACTTCCTCGGACTCAAGACCCTTACCATCATCAAAGAAGCACTGAGCAATATAGAGAAGTCAAAGGGCGAAAAGATTGACATCAACGGTATATCTATCACAGACAAGGCTACATACAAACTTTTCCAGGAAGGACGAACAGTGGCAGTGTTCCAATACGAGTCCCCTGGTATGCAGAAGAACCTGCGCGAACTAAAACCTACTGTGATTGGAGACCTCATAGCCATGAACGCTCTGTATCGACCAGGTCCTATGAACTACATACCTACCTTCATCAAGCGTAAACAAGGGCGGGAGCCTATCACCTACGACCTGCCCTGCATGGAGAAGTACCTCAAAGAGACCTACGGCGTCACCGTCTACCAAGAGCAAGTCATGCTTCTCTCTCGACTCATAGCAGGCTTCACCCGTGGCGAGAGCGACCAACTGCGTAAGGCGATGGGTAAGAAACTGACGGTCTTGCTGAACGCTCTCTATCCTAAGTTTATCGAAGGCGGAAAGAAGAACGGACACGACCCAAAGATATTGGATAAGATATGGAAAGACTGGCAAGAGTTTGCTAAGTACGCCTTCAATAAGTCGCACTCTACCTGTTATGCTTGGGTGGCTTACCAGACAGCCTACCTCAAAGCACACTATGCTGCCGAGTTCATGGCTGCCAACCTTACCGTATCCAAAGATAATATCACCGATGTCACTAAGTTCATGGACGAGTGCAAGGCGTTAGGCTTAAAGGTATTGAGCCCCGATGTAAACGAGTCCGACATGAACTTCACTGTCAACAAGGAAGGGCACATCCGTTTTGGCTTAGGCGGCATCAAAGGAGTAGGCGAGGCTGCCGTTCAACATATTGTCGCCGAGCGTAATGCACACGGCGAGTATAAGAGCGTATTCGACTTCTTAGAGCGTGTCAACCTGCAAGCGTGCAACCGTAAGACTATCGAGAACCTTATCCTTTCAGGCGCATTCGACTGCTTCAAAGACTACTCTCGGGAACAACTGACTGCTGTGAACGCTAAAGGCGAGAGCATATTAGATAACCTCGTCCGCTATGGTAATGCCTACCAGAACGCAAAACGAGAGAACGCTGCCTCTCTGTTTGGCGACTTTGGAGCCGATAGTAGCGTAGAGGTAAAACACCCCGATATACCCGAAGTGGTGGTAGGTAACGAGATAGAGCGACTGAATATCGAGAAAAGCCTGATTGGTATCTGTATCTCAGCACACCCATTGGATAAGTTCGAGTTTGAAGTAACCGAACTATGTAATATCAATACCGACGAACTCAACTACTTCGAAAAGTTCCGCAGACCCGATGCACGAAAGATATTCGAGACCCCCGAAGATATGCCTTCGCCGCAGGAATGGCTGAAAAAGTATGTCGGCAGAACATTGTATCTTGGAGGTGTAATAGTCTCAAATGAAGTACGACAAACAAAAGATAATCATTCTTTTGGCTCTTATTCGTTGGAAGACTACCATGGTGCATTCAAGTTTGCTTTGTTCAATAAGGATTATATGACTTACGACAAGATGTTATTGACCAATCAGTTTGTTGTGGTCAAAGCAGTGATACGCCCCAAAGAGTCATTTAATAAAGATCTTAAAAAATGGGAACTGCCTCCAATGGAAGAGGAGTATGAATATCAGTTCAAAATTATGGGCGTAGAGTATCTCAATGAAATGAGCGAGAAATACCTTAAGGAAATCAATCTACATATCCCATTGGAAAAGATAGAGTCTTTCTTCACCGAAGACTTGAAGAAGATGTGTCATGGAAAAGATGCTAAGATACCCGTACACCTATCTATTCACGATGATATGTATCAAACCATAAACTTAGTCAACGGCAAGGCCTTTATACCTATGAACGATAAAGTCTATAAGAAACTGCGCTCATGGAAAGCCGAAGGCATCCTCGACTATACCTTCGCCCTAAACACTGAGAAGTAAATGGTCAGAACAACCCAATAGTAATGAAATAATAGACCACGGACTATTTAGGATATTCGGAATAACAATGAAATAATAAACAATGGTCTTTTGAGGATATTCCTATAGTTCCACAAATGTAAAAGCCACCTCTGTATATCTTAAAGAAATGTATCAATAACCCATGCAACACTTTTATCGAAGGGATATCGAAGGGATAACGGAGAGATAGGCTACCCTTACGCTACCCACACATAACCCCCAAACGCCCAAAATACGCCCAGTTTACATCGAAACCATTAACAATAGCCAATGAAATATTAACACCCCCTCCTCCCTCAATAATACAGTTCCCTTACTCCAGTTTTTTAATGGTCCTTTAATGGGCGTTAATGGAGTACATTTTTTTAGATTTTTTTGACCACGTATATTTGGCATAACCCTACCCGTCAACGGTGAATATTTGGCTAATATTTGGCAATATTTGTTCCCATGCCTTTACGTCAATTCATGTTAATACGGCGTTAGCCGTCCGTTTATAAGTCCATCAGCGCAGCGGTCTTGTGTCTTTTAGCACGTAGTGCGGTCTTATGTCTGTTTATGATAATTTTTTTTGGCTCAAGTTTTTTAGATTTTTTTGACCACGTATATTAGGCATCACCCTACCCGTCAAAGGGGAATATTTGGCTAATATTTGATCATATTTGTTCCCAAGCCTTTATGTCAATTCATGTTAATACGGCGTTAGCCGTCCGTTTATAACTTTTTGATGTAGTTCACCTCTTGCCGTTTCCAAACAAATTAACTATCTTTGCAACGGATAATTTTTGTCCCAAACAAGAGGGTAATAAACGGCAAGAAAACAGGCACTATAGCATGAAAATACTCTTCACAACTCGCTTACCCAGAGAGGGTTTCGCTGCACTCGACACCGTCGATAGCGAACTCGTTATCCCTTCTTCGCCTTATTTCTCCGTTGACGAGTTGATGCAACTTCTGCCACAAGCCGATATCCTTGTCTCCACTTTCGACTATACTATCACGCCCACAATGATTGCCGCAGCATCTCGACTGCAACTCATTACCAACTTTGGTGTCGGCTTCAACAATATCGACCTCAACGCCTGCCGTGAACATGGTATCCGTGTGACCAATACGCCCCAACCTGTCATCGAACCCACTGCCGAACTGGCCTTCGCACTAATGATATGCGTAGCACGACGAGTTGCTGAGTTCGACCAACGGCTCAAAGACAATACCGCCGAGCCCTTTGGCGTGATGAACAACCTATCTCACTCGCTCTACGGCAAGACCCTCGGTATCATCGGCATGGGACGCATAGGGCAAGCACTCGCCCGAAGGGCTATAGCTAGTGGAATGCATGTCATCTACCACAACCGACACCGCTTATCCCAAGAGATAGAACAACGATACGATGCCCAATTCGTAGAGATGGACAACCTACTCCGTACTGCCGACTACGTATCGCTCAACCTACCATATACGCCTGAGGTACATCATCTTATCGGTAAACACGAACTGCAGATAATGAAGCCTACAGCCTATCTCATCAATACCGCACGAGGCGCACATGTCGACGAAGCCGCACTCGTGGAAGCCCTGAGAGACAAACAGATAGCAGGCGCTGCGATGGATGTGTACGAGCACGAACCCAAGATAACACCCGCACTCCGTGAGATGCATAATGTAGTCCTCTCACCGCATACCGGCACCGGCACTTGGGAAGGACGAATCGACATGTGCCACAATGTCTGCGACAATATCCTCGCCTTCATTCATAACGAAACAGACAAAATGAATATCGTACTATAACTAAACTAATACTAAACAATACAATGAATATCACCGACCGTTTTTTGAAGTATGTCAGTTTCTGCACTACTTCCGATGAAGAGACCAACATGACCCCATCTACACCAGGACAGATGGAGTTTGCACAGTACCTGCAGTCTGAACTCAAACAGATTGGCATGCAGGAAGTTACTCTCGACAATAATGGCTATATCATGGCGACTCTGCCTGCCAATATGGAGGGCAAACCGACCATCGGTTTTATCGCTCATATCGACACATCGCCCGACGCCAGTGGCAAGCACATACAGCCGCGCATCGTCAAAGACTATGACGGCAAAGACATCGTGCTGAACGAAACCGAGAACATCGTCCTCGAGACTGCCAAATACCCTGAGATACTGCGTTATATGGGTCAAGACATCATCGTCACGAACGGTAAGACACTGCTTGGTGCAGACGATAAAGCCGGTATTGCCGAGATAGTCAGTGCGTGCGAGTACCTTATCCAGCACCCCGAGATCAAGCACGGCAAGATACGTGTAGGTTTCACGCCCGACGAGGAGATAGGACAAGGTGCCGACCACTTCGATGTCAAGAAGTTCGGTTGCGACTTTGCTTATACGATGGACGGCGGTGCAGTAGGTGAACTCGAGTTCGAGAACTTCAATGCGGCCTCCTGCAAGATACATATCCATGGCGTCAACGTACACCCGGGTTATGGTTACCACAAGATGCAGAACTCCATGCGTATCGCCTTCCAATTGGCAGTGATGTTACCTCGTTGGGAGACCCCCGAGCACACCGAAGGTTACGAAGGCTTCTACCATCTCGTAGGCATGAACGGTACGGTAGAGGAGACCACCCTGAGTTATATCATCCGTGACCACGACCGTGCTCGTTTCGAGAGCCGCAAGCGTGAGATGGAACACCTTGTACGTAAGGTCAACCGTGAATACGGCGAGGGTACAGCCGAGATAGAGATACGCGACCAATACTACAACATGCGCGAGAAAGTGGAACCCGTCATGCATATCGTCACCCTCGTCGAAGAAGCAATGAAGGAAGTCGGAGTAGTACCTAAGGTACAACCTATCCGTGGCGGTACCGACGGCGCACGCCTCTCCTTTGAAGGTTTACCCTGCCCCAATATCTTCGCCGGCGGAGAGAACTTCCACAGCCGCTTTGAGTATCTCCCTATCCCCTCCATGCAAAAAGCCATGGAAGTAATCCTCAAGATAGTAGAAAAGGTGTAAGTCATGGAGAAACAAGAAAAAGGATATGTCTACATCTTGACCAATCCAAGCTTCAAAGAAGACTGGGTCAAGATAGGCAAAACATCTCGAGATGTCGAGAAACGTGTCAGCGATTTGGATAATACCGCTGTTCCGTTACCCTTTCAAATATATGCGACTCTCCAAACTAAAGGATATAATGAAGCTGAAACTTTTATTCATAAGGCATTGGACCATCTAACAAAGTCGCGCATACGCTCTAATCGTGAGTTCTTCAATGTCCAGCCACAGCAGGTTTTGGAATTCTTTTATGATTGTCAAGACATGTTCAAGGATTCAATCATAACAATATACAAGGACAATAAACCTATAGAATCAATCCCTGCAATAAAAGACGGAAGTACGACTATTGCTAAGCGTGGGCGTTTCAAGTTCAGTATGGTGAATATCCATGTGGGGGAGATGATTACATTCGTTCCGACAGGCATTCAAGTACGAGTAGCAAGCGACAACACCATAGAATATAATGGGGTAGAGTACAAACTCTCACCCTTTGTCGGTACATTCATGCCCGAGGACAAACGCAACGCCTCCAACGCCTACCAAGGTGCCAAGTTCTTCTCCTATAACGGCAAGATACTCGACGACCTCCGTGCCGAAATAGAAGCAAAACAATCAAACGAATAACCATAAAAGTATGAGTGACCGAAGTAATAATAATGGCCGAGGTTATGAGTATGCATGTTTGCACATTCTACAAAACCATATCAACACACTATTATTGTGTATGGATAACGGTTGGGCATTCACTTTCCGTATCCATAATGCCGAAGAAATATGCACGCCTTCACTCAAATTTGATGTGCAGATTATAGGAGTACCAACAACCATAATAAGCATTAATTGCCCATGGAACTAATCAGTTTGTTCTCCGGAGCTGGAGGGTTGGACTGCGGATTTGAAAAAGCAGGTTTCCATACTATGGTCGCCAATGAGTATGACGCCAAAATATGTCCTACTTTTCGTGCGAATTTTCCAACTACAAAACTCATTGAAGGAGACATCCGCAATATATCTTCCGATGCTTTTCCAAAAGGTGTTGCTGGTATTATAGGAGGTCCTCCATGTCAGTCTTGGAGCGAGGCGGGCTCTCTAAAAGGAATTGAAGATGCACGAGGACAATTGTTCTACGACTATATTCGTATCCTCAAAGAGACACAGCCCCTATTCTTCGTAGCAGAGAATGTGTCGGGAATGTTGGCAAAACGCCATAGTGAAGCAGTTCGGAACTTCCTCAATCTCTTTGACGAAACAGGATATGATGTAAATCTACAATTGCTGAACGCCAACGACTTTGATGTACCTGAGGATAGAAAACGTATATTCTATATTGGATTTCGTAAGTCGTTGCAAATTCATGATTATATATATCCTACGCCATCAAGTAAGCATCTAACACTTCGTGATGCTATATGGGATTTACGAGACACCGCTATACCTGCACTTGCTAACAATAAGACAAATGGAGATAAGTGCTTAGTGCCTAATCATGAATACTTTGTAGGGTCTTATTCTCCTATTTTTATGTCTCGCAATAGAGTACGCCAATGGGATGAGCCAGGTTTTACTGTTCAAGCTAGTGGACGGCAATGTCAACTACATCCACAAGCACCTGCTATGCAAAAGATTGAAGAGAACAAACATGTTTTTGTTGAAGGGAAAGAATATTTGTACCGCCGTCTAACTGTACGAGAAGCTGCTCGATTACAAACATTCCCGGATAGTTATAAGTTTATATATGATGATGTAGATTATGGGTATAAGATGATAGGGAATGCCGTACCCGTTAATCTTGCATATCACGTAGCAAAGAGCATTATTAAGTGTCTTAATGGGCATAATATCATACTTGTATAATATCAACCAAATAATCATCAATACAATGTTAAAGGAAACACCTTATACCGCTACCCATATTGCGTTGGGAGCGAAGATGGCAGATTTTGCTGGGTTCAACATGCCTATTCAGTATCCGACAGGCATCAATCAGGAACATATCATCGTCCGTACAGGCGTGGGCGTGTTTGACGTCAGCCACATGGGCGAGTTCTGGGTCAAAGGCGAGAAAGCACTCGACTTCCTGCAGTACATCACTACCAATGACGTGAGCAAACTCGATGCCGGTAAAGCGCAGTACACCTGCATGCCTAACGGAAAAGGGGGTATCGTAGACGACCTTATCATCTACAAGTACAGCACCACCAAGTATCTCATGGTAGTCAATGCCGGTAATATCGATAAGGACTGGGAGTGGGTAAACAAACACAACACGTTCGGTGTGAACCTCGAGAACGCCAGCGACCGCTATGCACAGTTGGCAGTACAAGGTCCGAAAGCCACAGAACTGCTACAACTACTCACAGACGCCGACCTGAGTGCCATACCTTACTACGCTTTCCGTGAGTGGTCATTCGCAGGCGTACAGGGCGTCATCCTCAGTAACACCGGTTACACAGGAGCAGGTGGCTTCGAGTTGTATTTCCCGAAGGAGCACGCCAAGCAGATATGGGACGCCATCTTCGAGGTCGGCAAGCAGTTCGGTGTAGCACCTATCGGGCTGGGCGCACGTGACAGTCTGCGTCTGGAGAAGTGGTACTGCCTCTACGGACACGACATCGATGACACCACATCGCCACTGGAAGCAGGACTTGGCTGGATTACGAAGTTCGACGCTAAGGACTTTATCGACAAGGACTTCCTGCTCAAGCAGAAAGCCGAAGGCGTGAAGCGTAAACTCGTACACTTCGAGTGCCAAGAGCGTGCTATCCCTCGTAACGGCTACGAGATATGTGACGCCGAGGGCAACTCGATCGGTCATGTCACAAGCGGTATCATGCTGCCTACTACCAAAGTGGGTATCGGCATGGGCTATGTCAAAACCGAGTTCGCCAAGAAGGAGACTATCATCTACATCAAGATACGCGAGAAGCTTATTCCTGCTAAGATTGTGTAAAGGCTGGGGACGCGGGCGCCTCGCCCGCGGGTAATCACACCGTAGAGACGGTATTGAATACCGTCTCTCAAATCTATCCCTTCTAGAACATCTAGATCATCTAGAACATCTAGATCTTCAATAAACTGCGATTGTGGAGACGTGAAGCGAAGGCAGGTGCGTAAGCACTGAGTCTGCCT
>CAYNMA010000067.1:0-13476 GCA_964398075.1 uncultured Bacteroides sp.
TAAAAACCACAAAGCGCTCAAAAAGTGGAGAAACATCCCAATTAGTAACAAAATAGCGAAACGTGTAGAACATCCCTTAATAATTAGTAAGCAATGTTACGTATAATGTCATCCTCAGTATCTTCCCGCAGAAGTATATGGGGGTGGCATTGTTGTTTTTTCTTCACAATACTACTCTGTCTGGCTGCCTGCAGTGGCAACGACAAAGAGCAGATTGATGCCATCACCGACCGCAGTTTGATACCGATGCTCGACACCGATACGGTCACAACACTCATCTCCGACTCGGGCATCACGCGGTATCGTATCTCCGCCACTAAGTGGGATATTTACGATAAAGCCATACCGTCCTATTGGGAGTTTCAGCAAGGTATCTACCTCGAGAAGTTCAATGAGGATTTTGAGACCGAAGCATCACTTCGCTCCGACTATGCACGATACGATGATGTGGCGCAAGTGTGGGAACTCGATGGCAATGTCAAAGCTATGAACCTGCAAGGTGAACAGTTTGAGACGCAACAACTCTTTTGGGACCAACAGTCCGGACGAGTCTATTCCGACTCTGCTATCACCGTCACTCGAGCGAACTCTATCATTGTAGGCGTTGGCTTCGAATCTAATCAAGAGATGACACAATACACCATCCTTCATCCGCAAGGAGTGTTCCCTATAAAGGATAATTAAATTTGTATGAATAAAATGCTTGAGAATAAAGTGGCGCTCATCACGGGTGCGGCAAGAGGGATAGGCAAGTCTATTGCTCTCTGTTTTGCTGCCGAAGGATGCGACATTGCCTTCACCGATCTTGAACTCAATGATATGGTGCTGCAGACACAACACGAGATAGAAGCGCTTGGCGTCAAAGTTAAAGTCTATCCCAGTAATGCAGCCGACTACGATGCGGCTATGCAAGTGGTGGCAGAGGTGGTAGCCGACTTTGGACATATCGATATCCTGGTAAATAATGCGGGTATAACGCACGATGGACTACTCCTTCGTATGTCCGAACAGCAGTGGGACGATGTCCTCACTGTCAACCTCAAATCGGTATTCAACTACATGCATGCTTGTGCGCCTGTCATGATGAAACAACGCTCAGGCAGCATCATCTCTATCTCTTCGGTGGTAGGTGTTGCCGGTAATGCCGGACAAGCCAACTATGCCGCCAGCAAGGCAGGTATCATTGCACTCACCAAGTCTATCGCCAAAGAGTTAGGTAGTCGTAACATACGAGCCAACGCTATTGCACCAGGCTTCATCATAAGCGACATGACCAAAGCCATGCCTGAAGAGGTGCGAGCCAACTGGGAGAAGACAATACCACTACGCCGTGGAGGACAACCCGAGGAAGTGGCGAAAGTGGCACTTTTTCTCGCATCTGACCTATCTTCTTATGTCTCGGGACAAGTTATACACTGCTGCGGCGGAATGAGTTAAAATCGCATTTATAGGACAACATATCATACTTACATGAAGCGCAATTCATTGTTAATCCTTCTGTCGTTTTGCACCCTAATGGCTGCCGCAGAGGACATGCCTACCGGTTACTACGACCGCATCGAAGGCACTCAAGACTCTATCCTCAAAGGTACTCTCAAATCAATCATTCGTAACCATACCGTTATCCCTTATGGCAATGGTAGCAATAGTACGTGGTATGTGTTCTACTACTCCGACCGAAACGATGAAGGCTATTGCATGGATATGTATTGCGACAGTTGGCAGAAGTTTGGCAATGCGGGCACGGTGGTCAGTGGCTGTAATATAGAGCACTCGTTTGCCAAGTCCTGGTGGGGCGGAGCAAAAAATGATGCTTACAAAGACTGCTATCACCTCAACCCTTCTAATCAAACTGCCAACTCCTCGCGAGGCAACTATCCGTTGGGCGTACCAACCCAAGATGTCAAAGACCAATCCTCTACAGGCTCTCTCCGTGTGGGCAAAGCCACTTATGAGGGTGAGACCTTCTATGTTTTTGAACCGAAAGATGAATACAAAGGCGACTTCGCGCGCACTTATTTCTATATGGCTACCTGTTATGGGCGTGATGTCAATGGTAACTACGACAATGTCTGCAGTGAATATAAGGGTTGGCGTTTAGATAGCAAAGATGTGGGTAGTAAGTTTGCTATGCAAAACAACACCTATCTTGAGTTCCGTGATTGGGAGATAGAGGTGCTCCTCACATGGCATCGACAAGACCCAGTGTCGGAGAAGGAACTGAAGCGTATGGATGCGGTTAGCAACTTCCAACACAACCGCAATCCATTTATCGAATACCCATGCCTTGCGGAGTATATCTGGGGTAACAAGAAAGGGCAACCTGTATCGCTCTCTACACTGAAGAATACCTACGACGAGGACTATCTCAACCTTCCTGACTCGCAAAAGAACGGCTGCGACTGTACTACTTCTATTGAAACGGTTGAAATAGACAACGAATCTAAAGCAGAAACAGTAGATAATCTCCCCAAGAAAATAATGCGTAACAATCAAATCTACATAGAGTATAACGGCATTACTTTCACCCTCCTCGGCACCCGTATAGAATAAAACCAAGGCATACATCATACATAAGTGCATTTAATGAAATGGTCTTTTAGCATAGCGGTCATTTAGTGAAACGGTCTTCAGTCTATAAAACTTGTCCAAGATGTGGAAGCACCTTTACTTGTACGCACGATGCTCATTGTCAGTGTGTAGGTGTTACGCTCTCCCCTGCCGCCCGCACCTATATCCGCACTCGCTACACCGACTGCCTCTGCCGCTCATGCCTCCTTGTACTCAGTGATATGAAGTAGATAACGGTTCAACTTCGCGTAAGTTCACATTATAGATGCACCATAAGCCCCAAGAGCGACAAAAATCTCCCACCATTTGCCACAATGAAGAAAAGTAACTATCTTTGTCCGCAAAACTGAATCGTATGAAAAAAGATAGTTTACTCGTAGTCATCTGCCTACTTTTGTCAGTGCCTACATGGAGTCAGGCGTTGCGTCAAGCAGAGACCTCTCTGGTCTATTACATGCCCTTTACCACTCTTGTGTTCGATATCGAATATGATGAGATAACCGAGGAGCAAGGGCAGTTCTACCAATACTCCGAGCGTTATCTGCGCACCACCGACATCGTCAAAGAGAACAAGACTACCTATCGCTTGACCGATATCCGTATGCGCACTGTGGCTTCTGCCGATACCGCTCGTCTCTACACCGTTCCTTATCATGAGAAATTTCCGTATTGCTCTCGCCTCTCGCTCAATAACAAAGGCATCTTACTCGGTGTGAACATCGAAGCGCAGAAGTCCGATAAACCCAATAAACCTGCGCAGCATGAGGAACATCACCCTATGGAAGACTGTTCTCTTAGCCCTGTGCCGTTGTTGGAGGAGCAACTCTTGGCTAACTCTACAGCCAAGATGGCAGAGAACACCGCCAAGCAGATCTATCGTATCCGTGAGAGCCGCTTGAATATCCTCTCGGGCGATGTGGAACACCTCCCTGCTGATGGTAAGTCGATGGAGTTGGTGCTGAAAGAGTTAGACGCACAAGAACGCGTACTCACGCAACTGTTTGTGGGCAAACGAGAGATACGCAAGCAGCATAAACGCATCTGTCTTGCGCCTACCGAGGCAATGAACAACGAAGTACTGTTCCGCTTCTCCCTATATAATGGCGTAGTCGATAAGGATGACATGAGCGGCAATCCGTTCTATATCACGCTTAACAAGCATCAGCAGACCTATTCGCCTGCCCAGAAAGGTGATGAGAAAGCGCATAGCCTGATGTCGCCTATCTACTATAACTTGCCTGGGCAAGCGCAGATACTGCTGACCGATGGCGAACGCACTTATGTGGAGACCACGGTCGATGTCGCACAGTGGGGTATAGCCGTTGCACTGCCTTATGCCTTGTTCAAGGAAACAACCCAAATAGAAATGAACCCCAAGACGGGTGCTATTAAATCTGTTCGGCAATGAGGCGCAGGTTGTTCTTCTTAGTCGCAGCCTTTTCGTGCTTGTGCCTAAGCTTGCATGCGCAAGAGTTGCAGTGCCAAGTGAGTATCAACTCCGACCAGATAGAAGGTTCCAACAAGAGTATCTTCAACACCTTGCAGACCTCTATCACCGAGTTTGTCAATACCACGCGTTGGACCAACATGACCTTCACCGACAAGGAACGCATTGAGTGCAGCATGATGATAGTGGTGCAGAGCGTGGCAGACAACCTCTTCACTGCCGAGTTGCAGGTGCAGGCACGCCGACCTGTATACGGCACGTCCTATACAACCACGCTGCTCAATTTCAAAGACAACTACTTCAACTTCACCTATCAGGAGTACGACCGCATTGAGTATCAGCCTAATAGTGCTACCACTAACCTTGCTGCCATGCTGGCGTATTATTGCTACCTGATTATAGGGCACGATATGGACAGTTTCTCGCGTCTCGGCGGCACGCCCTATTTCCAACAATGCGAGGATATTGTGAACATGGCACAGTCTGCCTCTTTCGAGTCGTCGGAACTTACGGGTTGGCAAGCCTTTGGTAGTAACCGCAACCGCTATACGCTCACCAATAACCTGATGGACGAGGCATTCCAAGGCTATCGTGCTTTCTACTATGAGTATCATCGTTTGGCGCTCGACCAGATGGTCACCAATGTAGCCAATGCGCGTGCTCGTATTGCCGAGGGGCTGCCTGTGTTGCGTGAAGCCAATCGTTCTCGTCCTGCTACCTATCTCATCAACACTTTCTTAGATGCAAAGTCCGATGAGCTGACTAACATCTTCAAGAAAGGCACAACCGAAGAGAAAGAGCAGGTCTATGCTATCTTGATGGATATCGACCCAACGCGCAACTCTCTTTACGAAACTATTACTAAAAACGAGTAGGGGGATGCTCTAAAAATTGCTTTTTAGATGATTTGTGGAATTTTATTTAGTAGATGGTTGGCTTGAACGAAGGAGCAATGCGAGCATTGTGACTGAGTGAAAGGCAAGCAGATACAAATAAAAACCACAAAGCACTCAAAAAGTGGAGAAACATCCCAATTAGAAGCAAAATAACGAAACGTGGAATTTTTAGAACATCCCGTAATTATGGAATCTTTACTCGGAAAAGACCTAACAGAACTGCAAACGGTGGCTCTATCCGTAGGGCTGCCTAAGTTCGCAGGCAAACAGTTGGCAGAGTGGCTCTACAAGAAACGAGTCATCTCGTTCGATGAGATGACCAATATCTCGCAGAAAGGTCGTGCTGCCTTGTCGGCGCAATACACTATCGGACGTACTCCACATAGTGCCGAGGCAATATCCGTCGACGGCACGAAGAAGTACCTTTTCCCAGCCGCACAATCTGTCGTCGAGACCGTCTATATCCCCGATGGTGAGCGTGCCACCTTGTGCGTGAGTACGCAGGCAGGCTGTAAGATGCATTGTCAGTTCTGCATGACCGGCACCTTGGGCTTCCATGGTCAGTTGTCCGCTGGTGAGATAATCAACCAAGTCTTTTCTATTCCCGATAGCGACACCCTCACGAACATCGTCTTCATGGGCGAAGGTGAGCCGTGTGATAATATCGACAATGTCCTTCGTGCCTTGCAGATACTCACCGCTGAATGGGGTTGTGCGTGGAGTCCTCGACGGATAACCGTCTCCTCTGTTGGCTATCTCCCAGGACTTAAACGGCTGCTCGAAGAGAGCGAATGCCATATTGCAATCAGTCTGCATAATCCCTTCGCAGTGGAGAGAGCAGCTATTATGCCAGTTGAGAAAGCTTATCCCTTAGAGGATGTGCTGAACCTATTGCAGCAGTTCGACTTCCGCCATCAACGCCGACTCTCCTTTGAGTATATCTTGTTCAAGGACAAGAACGACACGCTGCGTCATGCCAATCAGTTACGCCGATTGCTCAGTCCTCTACCGTGCCGAGTGAACTTAATCCGCTTTCATGCTAACCCGCAAGACACCACGAGTACGCTGCAAGGAAGTGATATGCAGAAAGCTGAGTGGATGCGTGATTACCTAACCGACAATGGCATCACCACCACTATCCGCAAGTCGCGTGGCGAGGACATATTGGCAGCGTGTGGTATGTTGGTCAACTCGCTTCAAAACAAAGACTAATGCGGCACTTGCTCTTACTCAGTTGGCTCTGTCTTACGTCTACACTCCTTGCGCAGACGCAAGCACAGACGCAGGTGCAGATTATCGACTATAATGTCGAGAACCTCTTCCATCCGAGTGTCGATTCAGTGAATACCGATACCACTTTCACTTTCCAAGGCGAGCGTCGCTGGACCTTTGACCGCTATCGGGAGAAACTGGCGCATATAGGTCAGGTGGTGGCTAATATCGGTCAATGGAGCGTGCCCACCTTGATAGGCTTAGAGGAGGTCGAGTCCGAACAGTGCCTCATAGATCTATGTCGCTGGGGTGCTTTGAGCAACTATCGCTATCAATACCTGCATCACGATTCGCCCGACGAACGAGGCATCGATTGTGCCTTGCTCTATCAGCCTAAACAGTTCCAACTGATCGACTCTGCCTTTATCCGTGTGCCTATCGAGGGTCGTCCGACACGAGACATCATCTATGCCGCAGGTCGTCTGCGCAATGGCGATACTTTGCATGTCTTTGTCTGCCACTTCCCTTCGCAGCGTGGAGGTACTGCCCTTACGAATAGCCGACGAGAAGCCGCACGCAAGACGCTCCAGACTGCCATCGACATGATAAGAACGACGCAGCCACAAGCCCTAATTGTGGTGATGGGTGACTTCAACTCCGCTCCCACGGAGCAGTTCACCTCTTTGCATAACATGATGATGAGTATGGAAGCAGAAGGACAAGGCACATATAAATGGCATGGCGTGTGGAGCTGCTTAGACCATTTCTACTTGAGTGATGCTCTCCTGCCGTACGCCAAAGCCGACATCTACTCTACCGATTGGCTACTCGAAGACGATACGCAGTATCTCGGGCAGAAACCTTTCCGTATGTTCCAAGGGTATAAGTACACCGCCGGTTACTCCGACCACTTGCCCATCTACCTCAATCTAAGTCTACCTAAATGAATTTATCATGCGACGAATACCAATACTTCTCTCTTTGTTCTTTATCAGCGCAGTCGCCTTGGCTGACACTTATTGGGTAGCTTTCGCCGATAAGAAAGGCACTGCCGATATAACCCTTCCCAAGTCGTTTTTGTCGCAGCGTGCCCTCGACCGCCGAACGAAGCAGAACATCGCCATCGACTCGCTGGACCTCCCAGTCAGCCCTGTCTACATCGACTCGCTCCGACTATTGGGTGCAAAGATACTCTTTCCCTCTCGTTGGCATAATGGTGTCACGGTGCAGACCGACAGCACTATAGCCGTTCGCCTATCCGCCTTGCCTTTTGTCACTAAGATAGAGCGCACCCAACGAGAGAATATCCAACAATCCACCCGTCGCAAACTGCCCTCCGTGCAGCAAGAGACCTCCAATCCCTATGGTACGACCAAGACGCAGACCGAGATGTTGCACTTGCAGCCGCTGCATGAGGCGGGCTATCAAGGCAAAGGCATGTATATAGCCGTAGTCGATAACGGTTTCCCGAAGGTGAATACCTCAACCTATTTCGACTCGGTAAGAAGCCGTATCCTCTACACCCGTAACCTCATAGATGCAGCCACCGACGTCTATTCCGTAGGCGACCACGGTAGCTGCGTACTCTCTTGTATGGCAGCTTATAAAGAGAACACGTATTGCGGCACGGCTATCGAGGCGAGTTACTGCTTGATAGTCACCGAGGACGACGACACGGAGAGTTGGCGTGAGATAGATGCCCAAGTAGCCGCCTTCGAGTTGGCGGACAGCCTTGGCGCAGATATCATCACGACCTCCTTAGGCTATTATGCACACTTCGATGACCCAAGTATGGATTTCCAATATGCTATGTTAGACGGCAAGACTCTCCGCAACTCGCGTGCCGCCACCGTTGCCGCACGCAAAGGTATGATAGTCTGTGTGGCTGCCGGCAACGAGGGCAATGATGCTTGGCATTATATCACAGCCCCTGCCGATGCCGATAGTATCCTTGCGGTGGGTAGCGTCACAAGCACCGGCATACAGAGTAACTTCTCCTCCTTTGGTCCTGCAGCCGATGGACGTGTCAAACCCGATGTATGCGCCATGGGAACGAGCACCAGTCTCTATAACCCCTCGAGCGATGGGTTAGCGTACTCCAATGGCACCTCTTTCTCAACCCCACAGATAGCAGGTGCGGTGGCGTGTCTCTGGCAAGCGTTGCCGAACTTAAACAACATGCAGATAATAGAACGAATACGAACGATGTCCTCGCAATTCGATGCCCCCAACGACAGTCTCGGCTACGGCATACCCGATATGTGGTCAGCCTATATGGGCGAGAAGACTGCTGTGGAGAACATCGAGGCAGAGCCAATAGAAACCATAGAAGCGGAAACCGAACTCTATACCCTGCAAGGTCAACGAGTAGAGAACAACCATAACCTCCCTCAAGGAGTCTATATCAAACGCCAAGGGAGTAGGGTAGAGAAGGTCAAACTGTAGATTAATGAATTGTCCAATTGTCAATTGTCCAATGGTACAATAAAAAAAGGGTAAGCTTACTATATCGCACCGCTACAACCTCCTACCCTTGCTTCGGTCAAGACCTGGGGGAATTCAGAGGGAGCTGGTCGTATAGGACTTACCCGACTGCAAAGGTAAGGACTTTATTTTGATTGCACAAGAGAAATGATATAATTTTATAACGAGCCATCTATTATGTTGAGTGACTTCATCTTAAAACGCATACGAGCCTGCTTGCCCTATACCCCGAACGATCAGCAAGAGGAACTCTTGACCAAGCTATGCCAGTTCCTGCTCTCCACGGAACAAGAGCGACTGTTCCTGCTCTGCGGTTACGCAGGTACGGGCAAGACCAGTATCGTCGCCGGCGTAGTGCAAGCGCTGCAGTCGCTCCAGCAACGTACTGTCTTACTCGCACCCACCGGTAGAGCCGCCAAGGTGCTCTCTGCTTACTCAGGGCAACCTGCCTATACCATCCACAAGCAGATCTACCGCCAGAAAGCCATGGGTGACTCTCGCTTCGGCTTGTCGTATAATGCCCATAAAGACACCTTATTCATAGTCGACGAGGCGTCCATGATTGCCAACAGCTCCTCGGCCGACGAGCAAGGCTTTGGCACAGGCCGACTCCTCGACGACCTCCTCGAGTATGTCTACTCCGGATCGAACTGCAGTCTCCTTCTCATAGGCGACAACGCCCAGCTCCCGCCCGTAGGTCAGACCATCAGTCCCGCTCTCGACTACGACTATCTGCAGGGCTATGGACTCACCATCACGCAACACACCCTCACGCAAGTGGCTCGCCAAGCCCTCGACAGTGGCATCCTTACCAACGCCACCAACCTACGCAAGCAGATTGCCGAAGAGGACGTACTGCACGCCCCAACCTTCGTCTTAGACGGCTTCCCCGATATACGCAAACTCAGTGGCGAAGAGATGGTCGAGGAGGTAGAACGAGCCTACCGAGAGGTCGGGGTAGAAGAGACGATGATTGTCGTGCGCACCAACCGACGCATGAACCTCTATAACCAAGGTATCCGCGCCCGAGTGCTGTGGAAAGAGGACGAGATTTCCGGCGGCGACCGTATTATGGTCACGCGCAACAACTACTTCTGGACCAAGCAATACGAGGGTCTCGACTTCCTTGCCAATGGCGATATGTTCGAGATCGGGCGACTCAAACACTTCCGTGAGATGTATGGCTACCACTTCGTCGATGCCAGTCTCCATGCCCTCGACTACGATTGGGAGATCGATGTCGTACTCTGGTTGGAGACTCTCTCTACCGACTCGCCCGAGGCTAACTACCAGTTGCAGAAGACCTTGGTATCGCGTATTGCCGAAGACTATCCCGAGATACACTCAAAGAAAGAGATGTGGAAGAAGATCATGGAGAGTCCTTATTATAACGCCCTGCAGGTGAAGCATGCCTATGCCGTCACTTGCCATAAGGCGCAGGGCGGACAATGGAAACGAGTCTTTGTCGACCAAGGTATGATTACCGAGGACCAGTACGGCATCGACTATTACCGTTGGCTCTATACCGCACTCACCCGTGCCTCAGAACAACTCTTCCTCATAAACTTCTAACAGCCTCTTACAGCCTCTGTCTTACAGACAACCCGCCGTCAACCTCGTGTCAACCCCATCTAGTCCTAAGCCCCCCAATCCGTCAACCTAATCTAGGACAAACCAACCCGTCCCTATCCCAAGACAATCCCGTCACACCCAAAAGACAACCCCGAGACGCCCCCGAGGTTGCCCCGATATTGTCAGCGGCTTATGACGAAACAAACACGGTAGATACACGGTAGATACACGGTAGATACAGCTTACCTTACCGAGGGTATATAAGGGTTTCATAAGGACTTCAAACCGCTCTGAGTAAGGGTTCTAAGCCACTCTAAGTAAGGGTTCTAAGCCACTCTAAGTAAGGTTACCAAACCCTTCTGTTTTTAATGACCCTTTAATGAGCTTTAATGGAGAACATTATTTAGATTTTTTTGCTGGAGTATATTTGAACATCTATGTCTATCGTGAGGAATATTTGGCTAATATTTGACAATATTTGTTTTAATAAATCCCTGATAATGAGTAGTTAATCTTTTTCGACCTAAGTTTTTTAGATTTTTTTGACCACGTATATTTGACCATTCATGTCACAGACAATGAAATATTTGGCTAATATTTGACAATATTTGTTCCAAACTTTTTATGTCAATGTGCTCGTGTTGATAGTTGTTGATAATGAGTTGATAATTGTTTTTGACCACGTATATTTGACCATTCATGTCACAGACAATGAAATATTTGGCTAATATTTGACAATATTTGTTCCAAACTTTTTATGTCAATGTACTCGTGTTGATAGTTGTTGATAATGAGTTGATAATTGTTTTTGACCACGTATTTATGTCAATTCATGTCAATACGCCGCAGCCGTCCGTTTATAAGCTTTTTAGCGTAGCGGTCTTGTGTCTGTTAGTGCAGCGGTCCGTTATCCTTTTTGTGGCTAATTAGTGACAATACGCCGCAGGCGTCCGTTTAAGTCCCTCTTCGCTCCCCTTGAAGAAAAAAAAAGCTCCCCCTATTGCACATTCAAAACTTTTGCCGTACCTTTGCCCACGATAAAGTAGAAATAACAGTCGTATGTGCTATTTGTACCAATCCATCCTCCAACGCCGCTCTAGTAGGCACTTCTCCAATGCTTTCTGTGCCTATCTCTTGCACCTTCGAACTCGCATAACATCTCTTGTGTGCACACCTAACACCACTATCTCATCTTGCACACGCTTCTGATTTTACTATGATTACCACCATGAAACACATTAACCTAAACGCACAACACACCGCAAGACAACTGCTCTTGGGGTCCACTCTATATCTATCTAACGCAAAACAATAATTAACAACAATATTAACTTAATTAATTCGTTATGAAAAAATTATCTATTCTATTCGCTGCACTCTTGACATGCACAATGTCATTCGCAGCTGACTATGCTAAGGTAACTTCTGCTCCTTCCGATTGGAGTGGAAAGTATATCCTTGTGTACGAAAATTCCACCACTGAGGCTTATGTCTGGACGGGTGTGGATGCTGCAAGTGGTTATACTACTGCTACCATTGCAAACAACAAGGTATCCGGTGATAACTTTGTTACTATTACAATTGCTTCTATGGAAGGAGGCTATTCTATCAAAGTTAATAATGGAACCAATAGTGGAAAGTATATCTACGGAACAAGTGGTAAGAATGTAATTAATTTCAGCGGAAGTGCTTCTCTAAATACATTAGAGTATGAAACTACAGGCGCAAAAATAACAAGTAACACTTCGGTTATGCGTTTCTACGTAAACAGCAGCAAAGCGTCAGATAATCGCTTCCGTTATTATAAATCATCAAGTTATAGCAGCCAAAAGGCTATCCAGCTCTACAAACTTGTTCCCGTTCCTGCAACCGGTCTCTCTCTTGACCAGTCATCTCTTACTCTTGACAAAGGTGCTACTGCACAACTGACTGCAACTCTCACCCCTTCAGATGCTACTTCGGAAATTTCGTGGGAATCAAGTGACGCAAATGTCGCTACGGTTAAGGATGGTTTGATAACTGCAGTTGGTGTTGGTAATGCAACAATTACTGCACAGGAATCAAGTGCAGGCTATACTGCTGTTTGTTCTGTAACTGTTGTAGCAGCTCCGGATGCTCCTACTTTTGGTGTAGCAGACGACTTTTTCGAGGGTTCAATGAATGTATCTCTTGCTGCTGCAGAGGGTATGAAGATATACTACACCACCAATGGTGATGATCCTACAACTGCATCTACTTTATATTCTGCACCTTTCGAAATTACCGCTACTACCACCGTTAAAGCTATCGCTTACGATGAGACGAACTCTAAAGAAAGTGTTGTTGCTTCAAAGACTTACACCAAAGCCCTAACCTGCGCAGAAGCAAACGCTGCTGCTGATGACACTAAAATGATGCTGAATACCGTTACAGTGGTTTATGTAAATGGTAGTAACATTTACGTAGCCGACGCTACTGGCGGTGCTCTTGTTTACGCATATAATTATGGACTGAAAGCAGGTCAAGTAGTTAAAGGTCTAAAGGGTGCTATCAGCATCTATAATAAACTACCGGAAGTCGTTCCTAGTTCAGCATTTGCAGACCTCACCATCACAGATGGTACTGTTCCTGAACCAACTGCATTGACAGCAGTTCCTACGATGGACATCATCAATCAATATGTCCGTATCAATGGAGTAACCACTACTGCTGCTACATGGAAAAGCAGTGACTCAAAGTCTGCAGCCCGTACAATGACCGCTAAATTAGGGGATGACGATATCACTCTTTACAATACATTCAAGATTGACCAAACTTTTACTGCTGATAATTATGACATTATTGGTTTTGTTACATGTTACAATAACACCGTTCGAATTGCAGTAGTTAGTGCGACACTGTCTACTACTCCTCCGACAAGCATAGAGAACGCAGAGGAGACTATCTCCATTCAGAAAGTTCTCCGTGATGGTCAAGTCCTTCTCATTCGTGATGGCAAGGCTTACAATGTCATGGGTCAACGAGTTGACTAATCAACACTATCTCTACTAAGAGCAAACAGCTCTAAAAGATAGAGTATCACAAGATAGTATCACAAAAAGAGAGCCGCACTTCAGCGGCTCTCTTTTTGTTCTCTTTGATAATCGCTCAATCAACGTTGAGAATATTTGATAATATTTGAATTACATATTTGGCAATATTTGGATAGAAATATAGCAGCAGTCGTTGTTAACTGTTAACTGTTAACTGTTAACTGTTAACTGTTAATTGTTAATTGTTAATTGTTAATTGTTAATTGTTAATTGTTAATTGTTA
>CAYNMA010000068.1:0-13466 GCA_964398075.1 uncultured Bacteroides sp.
GAAACTGTGATGAAATAGGTAGGTTTTTGGTTCGATGTGGGTTCGATGTGGGTATTACGTGAAGGGCTGAATCTTACGCTTATCCTACGCTCATCCTACGCTTATCTTACGCTGATACTTTGTCGCTGACTCGACTTTGTCTGCTGATATATTCTATTAAGATTCGGGTTTGGCTGTTTTTACATTTGGGATCGCTGCGAGGGAGGAGCGCTTTCACTGGCGGACCGCTTCGCTAAAGGATCGCACTTCGTGCTGAAAGATGCCGAACCGCTGCGCTAAAAGACTGCATTGGATGTCGGATTGCTCTGCGTGCTAACGGACACAAGACGGCTTTGGATGTCGGATTGTTGCGCTATAGGTCCGCTTTTGAGGTCGATTTTGTGGGCGGGAGAGCAGGTTGGAGGCTCTATTTTGCAGCGTTAGTCACGAAAAAGTGTTCGCACTTGTGTATATTCATAATTGTTTGTACCTTTGCGCTGCTTATTATTAGATCATGCACAGGACGGGAAATAGGATGCACTTAGGCGGCTTTGTACGGGGTCGTCTGGGGCTGTTGCTGCTGGCGATGGTGGCTGCGATGCCGCTGTTTGGTCAGGCAGGGAGTAGTGTGTATTCGTTCCTTGAGTTGCCTGTGTCGGCTCGTCTGAACGGTTTGGGTGGGTCGACGGTGTCAATTAAAGAGGGCGAGTTGAGTGCGTTCACGTGTAACCCAGCGCTGCTGAGCGGGGAGACGGATAAGATGCTGCAGCTCAATTATGCGCATTATCTGGAGGGAGTGAACATCGGTTCCGTGCTCTATGGGCACAACTATAAGGAGAACTACTTTGCGGCGGCGGTGCATTACTTGAACTATGGCAAGTTTGACTATGCGGATGAGTTTGGTAATCAGTTGGGTACGACGTTTACTGCGCAAGATATGTGCGTGACGTTGACCTACGCTCGGCAGTTGGGTCCCTACTTCACGGTGGGCGCATCGCTTAAGCCGATCTACTCTCACTATGAGTCATATTCGGCGTTTGCGTTGGCAGCCGATGTGGGTGGTCACTTTCAGACCAAGGACTCGACGTTCCAATTGGGCATATCGCTGCAGAATATCGGTTGGCAATTGAAGGGTTTCTATACGGAGGAGTCGGCGCAACATCGTGAGAAACTGCCACTTAACTTGCAGTTGGGTTTGAACTATCGCTTTAAGCATGCGCCTATACGGTTGAGCATGACCATACATAACATGCAGCGATGGGACTTGAGTTATCAGCTTACTAATCAGCCGAGTACGGAGACTTACATAGACGAGGAGGTAGCTACTGACAGCTCCATCAAGTGGTACGATATGATGTTTCGGCACACGATCTTTGCTATCGATATCGTACCTAAGAGCAATCGGTTCTATATCACCTTGTCGTATAACCATAGGCACAGGATGGAGTTGGGCTTGAAGGACCAGCGTTCGTTGGCGGGGTTTGCTCTGGGTGCGGGTTTGAGGATACGCAACTTCCAACTCGATGCCGCATTCTCGCAGCAGACGAAGGGTGGGTACATCTATCAGGTGAGCCTTTCGATGAATATCAATGAGTACTTAAAATGAGCAAGAGACGGATCATAGTGGCAATCGATGGCTATTCCTCCTGCGGGAAGAGCACTGTAGCAAAGGCGTTGGCGTTGTATGCGGGGTATGCGTATATCGATACGGGCGCGATGTATCGTGCTGTGGCGCTCTATTGCCTGCGGAACGGCATCATGGACGGTCAGCATATCGATGAGGAACGCCTCAAGGAGCGTATCGAATCGCTGCAGATCTCGTTTGAGGTCACGCAGCAGGGGCAGACCATCTGCCTTAATGGAGAGAACGTGGAGAGCCAGATCCGCACGCTCGAGGTGGGCAATGGCGCATCGAGGGTTAGCACTATCGGGTTCGTCCGTGCTTTCCTCGTGGCGCAACAGCAGCGCATGGGCGAGCAGAAAGGGATAGTGATGGATGGGCGAGATATCGGTACGGTGGTCTTTCCGCATGCCGAGCTGAAGTTGTTCCTTACGGCATCACCTGAGATACGTGCCCAACGGCGGTTCTTGGAGTTGCAGGAGAAAGGTTTGCAGCCCGACTATGAAGAGGTGCTGCGCGACGTGAATGACCGTGACTATCGAGACACCCATCGTGCGGAGAGCCCATTGCGACAGGCGGAGGATGCTATTGTGGTGGATAACAGTGAGATGGACCGTGAGCAACAGTTCGAATATATCTGTCGCCTCTTCGATAGGGCGGTGGCAACGGAGTGAGATATGCAAGTCAGTATCGATCAACAGTCAGGTTTCTGCTTTGGCGTGGTTACGGCTATCCGAAAAGCGGAGGAGGTGCTGAAGACACAAGGGCATCTCTATTGCCTTGGCGACATCGTGCATAACGCCGAGGAGGTCGATCGGCTCTCTCGCATGGGGCTGGAGACCATCGACTACGATACCTTCCGCCAACTGCATGACACTGCAGTGCTGCTTCGGGCGCACGGTGAGCCGCCGGAGACCTACCAGATAGCAAAGGAAAATAACATCGAGATTATCGATGCCAGTTGCCCTGTGGTACGGAGTTTGCAAAGAAACATACGGAAGACCTATCTGCATAACGCAGAGATGCATAACGGTGGTCAAGTGGTTATCTTTGGTAAACAAGGACATGCCGAAGTGGTAGGATTAGTCGGGCAGACTGAAGGAAAGGCTATTGTAGTGGAGTGTGTAGCAGACTTGGACAAGGTGGATATGCAAAAGCCAATCTACCTCTTCTCGCAGACCACGAAGTCTGTAGGCGAGTTCCGAACGCTGATAAAGGAGATCGAACAACGCCGCAAGGCACAAGGCATTGAGAATGTGGCGTTTGAGTGGCATGATACTATCTGCGGACAAGTGCGAAACCGCATTGACCATATCGCTCAGTTTGCTGAACAGAACGACATCGTACTTTTTGTGGGAGGACAGAACTCCTCGAACGGCAAGGTGCTCTATCAGCGGTGCAAGGAAGCCAATGAGAACACCCTTTTTCTATCGAGCGAGAAGGACATGACAGAAGATATTATCGCAAAGGTGCGGAAAGCGGATAGGGTAGGGATATGCGGCGCCACCTCTACGCCATTATGGCTGATGGAGGCAGTGGCACAACGACTGACAGAATGACAGAGAAATACAAACACAACATAACTCAATAACTATGGAATACAGAATTAGAACTATTGGTGTACTGACCTCAGGAGGTGATGCACCAGGTATGAACGCAGCAATACGTGCCGTGACACGTACTGCTATCTACAACAACATCCGAGTAAAAGCCATCTATCGAGGCTACAAAGGACTCATCACAGGTGAGATAAAAGAGTTTCACACTGAAGACGTAAGTGGTATCATACAACGAGGCGGCACTATCATAAAGACAGCCCGCAGTGAGGAGTTCCGTACGCCCGAAGGTCGACAGATCGCCTACGAGACCATGCAGCGTGAAGAGATCGATGCACTTGTCGTCATTGGGGGCGATGGTACCTTCACCGGTGCTCGACTCTTTGCACAAGAGTTCAATATCCCTATCGTGGGCATCCCTGGCACTATCGATAACGACCTGTGGGGCACCGATAGCACAATCGGCTACGACACTGCCCTCAACACTATTATGGACTGCGTCGATAAGATACGCGATACTGCCTCCTCACACGAACGAGTGTTCTTCGTAGAGGTGATGGGTCGTGATGCAGGTTTCTTGGCACTCAACAGTGCCTTGGCTGCTGGAGCAGAGGCCGCAATCATTCCCGAACGCAAGACGCCTGAGGAGCAACTGGAGATGTTCATCGGAAACGGCTTCCGTAAGTCGAAAAGCTCGAGTATAGTCATCGTGGCAGAGAACCCTACCACAGGTGGAGCACAAGGCTTGGCTGATACTCTGAAACGAAACCACCCTGAGTACGATGTGCGTGTCACCATCTTAGGCCACCTACAGCGTGGCGGAAGTCCTACGTCCTACGACCGTATCTTGGCGAGCCGTATGGGCGTGGCTGCCATCAACGCATTGCTTGAGGAGCAACGGAGTATCATGATCGGTCTGAAAAACGATGACATTGTCTATGTGCCTTTCTCGCAAGCTATTAAGGACGATAAAGATGTGAAACCCGACAGCGTACAAGCCCTGCAAATACTATCAATCTAACAAATACATGAAAGCATATCAATCCACAGCACTCCTTGTGCTATTATCCCTCTTTGCAGCATGCAACGAGAAGAACGTAGTAGATAACCCTCGTCAAGAAGACCACGACACCACGAAGATTGCCATAGACACCGCTTGGACTCGCGTCCCGATGCAGCGTACTGTGAGCGGTGTACAACCTATGACGGGATTGGTGCTATGGACTGATTATGCAGAAGAGCTCAACGCTACCTACGGTAAATCGATATCGCTCGAATACTCCTACTGCTTGCCTTGCAAAGTGGTAACGGGTAAGACCGATGGTAAGATTCAGTACGACTGGTCCTCGTTCGAAGAGATGCTCAATGGCGTTGCCTCACGAGGACACCAAGCCATCGTGCGTTTCCGTTACGAATACCCAAGTGGTACCGATGTCGATGGCAAGAAAGGTACAACGGCTGTGCCAGATTATATCAAGGCACTATCCGACTATAACGAGACCTATAGCAAGAACCCAGGCGGTGATGGTCCTACTTATTACGCTGACTGGAGCAATAGCGAACTGCAGTGGTTCACAAAGCAGTTCTACACCGACTTCAACGAGCGCTATGGTCACGACAGCCGACTCGCTTTCCTTGAAGTGGGCTTCGGACACTGGTCGGAGTACCATATCTATGGCACCGACCTCGCTTTGGGCAAGAACTTCCCTTCGAAAGAGTATCAGACCGAGTTCCTACAACATTTGGCCGCTACCATGACCATTCCTTGGGCAGTGAGCGTCGATGCCGCAGACACAGAGTACTCGCCCATCACCGAGAACAATGCCTTGATGAACCTCAGTTTTGGCTTGTTCGATGACTCGTTTATGCACGAAGAACACGAGAAGTCGCAGGGTGAAGGCTATAACGAAGATTGCTGGCTCGCTCTCGATACTACCCGCTGGCAACGAGGCGTCTGTGGCGGCGAGATCAGTTATTATAAGGATAAGGACCAACGCAACTTCCTCAACCCTGCTGGTATGTATGGCGTCACATGGGAGGCGGCTTCCGCTAAGTATCACATTACCTTCATGATTGCCAACGATGCCCCCGAGACAACCTACGGCACTGCCGAACGGTTCAAAGAAGCAAGCATGCTCTGCGGCTACCATTTCAAAGTGCTTGACTGCCTTACCTCCGAGAAAGAGACTAAGGTACTCATAAAGAACATTGGCATTGCACCTCTCTATCGCGATGCCTACCTCGCCGTTGGCGACACCCGCTGCGAAGAGAGTCTCCGTGGACTGCAACCAGGAGAACGCCGTACAATGGTCATTGCCAAACCGCTGTCGAACGAACAAGACCTGCATATTGTCTCGGATGCGATAGGTGATCAGCAGACCATCGAATATGAATGCGATATACACATCGAAGACGCTCAATAAGGAGGTACTGCGTCTCGCAATACCAAGCATCTTAGCCAGTGTCACCATCCCTCTCGTAGGAATGGTGGACACGGCTATTGTCGGACATATAGCCGATGCAACCGCCATCGGAGGTATCGCTATCGGCACTATGCTCTTCGATCTACTCTATTGGAACTTCGGCTTCTTGCGTGTGGGAACAGGAGGTATGGCTGCGCAGGCCTACGGGCGTAACGACACCAAAGCCATGTCGAATATCCTCGCACAGAGCCTCGGAATAGCCGTTTGCGCTTCCCTGTTGATATGGGCGCTGCAATGGGTATTCGTCAACCTCGTACTTTGGTTTGTTCCTTGCTCCCAAGAGGTGTCGCAATTTGCGCAACAATACTTCTATGTGCGTATATGGGCAGCCCCTGCAACCCTTAGCCTATTGGCTATCAAAGGTTGGCTTATAGGTATGCAAGACACTATCGGACCTATGATTTGTGACCTCGTTGTCAATGTCGTCAACATAGTGGCAAGTTATTGGCTCGCTGTCAAAACACCATTAGGCGCATTAGGTGTCGCACATGGTACCGTCGTTGCGCAATATTCTGGACTATTGGTAGCGTTCATCCTTCTATATCGCTACCGAGGCATCATCCGATCACTCGACTGGCGACACTGCATTCGATGGAGCGAGATGCGAAAACTATTTGCACTGAATAGCAATCTTTTCCTTCGCTCTCTCTGTTTCATGGTCGTATATGTGGGATTCACTACCCTTGCCGCAAAGTACGGAGACGAAGAACTTGCCGTTAGCAGTATCATTATGAAACTCCTACTACTCTATTCCTATTTCCTCGATGGCTTCGCCTATGCCGGTGAGGCACTCACAGGACGCTTCTTCGGTGAGAAAAACCGACCCGCACTACGCAAAGTCGTAAAGATACTCTTTATCTGGACCTTCATCATCGGAGTCGTTAGCACAGTTGCTTATTACCTCTGGGGGGAGTGGATGGTGCACCTGATGACCGACAACGAAAGCATCATCGTCTGCGCTCGCAAGTACCTCTTTTGGCTCGTGATAATGCCACTCTTGAGTTGCGCTGCCTTTATCTGGGACGGCATCTACATCGGCGCTACCGCTGGAAAAGAAGTGCGCAACTGTATGATACTCGCTGCCGTGGGCTTCGCTCTGAGTTATATTGCCTTTGAGAATGCGTTTATGGTACAGGCTTTGTATATAGCCTATTTCGTACACCTCATCATAAGAGCTCTCTACCTAACCATCAAATGGCCCTCCGTAGAGAAACGCATAACACAAACTACATAACAACGCAACTGGGGGCGCGGACGCCCTCGTCCGCGGTAATGAAACAACGTAAACAACGAAAACTACACTACCGACGAAAACTACGCAAATAACGCAAACAACTCTAACAACATAAAACTATGAAAAAGACCCTCATTCTATCATTGACGCTACTGTCAGCAATCACCCTTTCTGCACAAGTGTGGAAAGCCGATCTGGGTGACGGTAACTACCAAAACCCTATCCTCTACGCCGACTATTCCGACCCCGATGTGTGCCGTGTCGGTAACGATTTCTACATGACCTCCTCTTCTTTCAACTGCGTACCTGGACTGCAGATAATGCATTCCCAAGACCTAATACATTGGGAGATGATAGGTGCAGCTCTGCCAACCGCTCTGCCAGGCACTGAAGGTCTTGAGACACCCCAATACGGAGGATGCGTTTGGGCTCCCTCTATCCGATACCACAATGGCACATTCTATATCTATTACGGTGACCCAGACCGAGGAATCTTTATGCTTCGCACCAACGACATCCGAGGTCGCTGGGACAAACCCGTACTCGTCAAAGCCGGTAAGGGTATGATCGACCCTTGCCCACTATGGGATAACGATGGGCGAGTCTACCTCGTACATGCTTATGCCGGTAGCCGTGCCGGACTCAAGAGTGTGCTTGCCGTTATGGAACTCGACTCCACAGGCACTCAAGTGCTTCAAGATAGCCGTATCATCTACGATGGTCACCGTGATAACCCCACCATCGAAGGACCTAAATTCTATAAGCGTAATGGCTACTACTATATCTTTGCACCGGCTGGAGGCGTGAAGAAAGGATGGCAACTCGCCCTGCGTAGCAGCAGCGTCTATGGTCCTTACGAAACCAAAGTCGTACTCTCCCAAGGCGAAACCGCTATCAATGGCCCTCACCAAGGCGCATGGGTCGATACCGAAGCCGGCGAAAACTGGTTCCTCCACTTCCAAGATGCAGGTATCTACGGTCGCATCGTCCATCTGCAACCTATGAAATGGGAAAGCGATTGGCCCGTCATCGGCAAGTATGGAAACCCCGTAACCAAATACAAGAAACCAGCCTTGGCAAACACTGCCAATATCGGATACATTGCCGAGTCCGATGAGTTCGATTCCGCAACCTTAGGCTGGCAATGGCAATGGGCTTCGAATATCAATCCTCAGTGGTATTTCTGCGATGCGAAGGATGGCTATCTACGTCTTTTCTCCTACTATTCGCCGCTTGCTGAGGCACCAAATATCTTGTTGCAGAAGTTCCCTGCCCCTGACTTTCAAGTGACTACCCGTATGCGATTCTCACCGAGCCCTAAACATAAAGGCGAACAAGCAGGACTCATACTCGATGGACCCAAACCGGCATATATGGTTATGAAAAACCTTGCCGATGGTATCGTCCTAAGCTTCAAAGCCGAATCCTATAACATGGCACTCGTTAGCGTTAAACCTGACTCGTGGGTCTACCTACGCATGCAATGCAAAGACGGTGGACAATGCATCTTTTCCTATAGCACCGACGGTAAGAAGTTCAAGACAATCAACATACCTATTCAGGCCGTAGGACGCGATTGGATTGGCGCTAAGATGGGACTCTTCTGTACCCGCGCTGCCGAAGGCAAAAACGATGGCGGATGGCTCGATGTCGATTACTGGCATGTAGAACCATTAAAATAAGTTCGATAGGTCCATTATACATGCTAAAAATAGTTTCTTTGCACAGTTAAGGAATAATAATTTAACAGTAAAAACGATAAATATCCCTTAAGTAACCCTCCCGCCAATTTTGACCTAACTTTATCGGAGGGATAACGGAGGGATATCGGAGGGATAACCTACCCTTAACCAAGCAAAATCGTTAAAATATATAAAGTTTACAAATTCTAAAATCGTAGCAAAATTTATAGATTTTATAAGGACGCAGTCAATGTGTAGTCCCAAAGAGAATACATTAGAGACCAGATATCGGAAGGAAACAAAAGAGAATATAGAAATTGAATGACCCCCTTTCTTTTATTTCTTTTATTTCTCAGCCACGAAGTGGCAAGGAAAAAAGAACCCGCTCAAACAATGAAAACAACCTCCCGATTTGCGCAACAAAGGAAAAGTCCGTATCTTTGCACCGCATTAGTGAAAACGAACAAAACAGAATAACAATAATGGATAAACTAAGTTACGCCCTTGGCTTGAGCCTCGGGCAAAACCTATTGGGAAGTGGAGTAAAGAACCTCAATTATCAAGACCTCGCTCAAGGTATCGAAGATATGCTCTCAGCGAAGGCTCCCCAGATCTCCTTGCAAGAGGCACAGCAGATCCTGCAAAAGTACTTCACAGAGTTAGAACAAGAGATGACTGCCGCTGAGAAAGAACGCGGCAAGGCTTTTCTCGACGAGAACGCAAAACGCTCGGGCGTCAAGGTAACCCCTTCAGGACTGCAATACGAGGTGCTCGAAGCCACCCTCGGACGCAAACCGAAAGCCTCCGATACCGTTCGCGTACATTACGAAGGAACACTCATCGACGGTACCGTATTCGATAGCTCTTATCGCCGAGGCGAACCTATATCCTTCCCGCTCAATCAGGTTATCAAAGGCTGGACTGAAGGACTCCAACTCATGGGAATAGGCTCGAAGTATAAGTTCTTTATCCCATACAACTTGGCCTATGGTGAACGCGGTGCCGGACAACAGATTCCACCTTACGCAACGCTTATCTTTACGGTCGAACTACTTGATATAGAATAATATAATAACATACAGAAATGAAAAAATTAGGAATTTCCTTACTTATTCTTTGCATGGCAATGGTTTCGTGTAGCCATTCCTATGAGGTAAAGAATGTAACATTGGCCGACCAAACAGATAGTATCAACTATGCTCTTGGCTATCTCAATGGCGCACAAATCAAGATGTACTACTTGACTAATGACTCAAGCGATGCCGTCATCACCGAGTTCATGGACGCTCTTAACGAAGGATACACCCTCAAAGAAGAACCTTCGCAGATTGAGCTGTTGGCTATCAATATGGGTACTGCAGTCAAAGATATGGAAAAGAAAGGCCTCGCAGAGAACCCTCGCTATCCTATCAACGAGAAAGCCTTCTTCCAAGGTATCGTCAACGGTATATTCCATGAGGCTACCATTATGAATGCCAACGACGCACGCACCTTCTATCAGACCAAGATCATGGCCATCTACCAAGATACTACCAAGGAACAACTTGGCAAACTGGTAAAAGGCAAATGCCCTAAAGAGGCTAAGTCGATAGAACTCAAAGGTCTAACCGATAGCCTTAGTTATGCCTTTGGCTATCTCAATGGCGACGGTATCGCACAGAATATTTTGAAAGGTGACTCCGCTACCGAAGACTTCAACGAACTGGTCAAATACATCAACAAAGGCTTGTCGATCAAACAACGCAACCCCGAGTTGGCTCAGATGGGTAAGAACATTGGTCTCACCATCAGCAAACAAGAGAAAGAAGGCAAACTCATCGGAATCGATAGCATCGAGACTCGTTTCGAACTCATTAAACAAGGCTTCGTCAATGGTCTGTATGGCGATACCTCCGTATTCGAATTCACTACCGCTAGCGAATATCTACGCACTACCCTTAATTGGATTCAGTTTAAGAACAACCGCGAAGCAGGAGAGGCCTTCCTCGAAGCAAACAAACTCAAAGAAGGTGTCCTTGTAACCGAATCGGGTCTGCAGTATGAGATCTTGGTAAAGGGTAAAGGCGCTCTCCCTACCAAAGACGATAAGGTACGCGTTCACTATCATGGCACCCTCATCGATGGTACGGTCTTCGATAGTTCCGTTGAGCGTGGCGAACCGGCCGAGTTTGGTGTCTCACAAGTTATCGCAGGATGGACCGAGGCTCTGCAACTAATGCCCGTAGGCTCGAAGTGGAAACTCTATATCCCATACCAACTAGCCTATGGAGAACGCAATGCCGGACAACAAATAGCCCCTTATTCTGCACTCATCTTCGAGGTAGAGCTCCTCGATATTGTCAAAGAATAATCGACATACAATTCGCATAATAAAAGCCCGCTTCCCATATCGGGAGGTGGGCTTTGTAGTAGAAAACAAATAGGATAGAGTAGAGATTATATCCCATGGGCGTCATCGCAAAACAGAGTTTCAAAGGCACTATCGTCAACTATATTGGTGTGGGCATTGGCTTTATCACCACCTTCTTCGTGTTGACACGCTTCCTATCCCCAGAGGATATCGGACTGGCACGCGTGCTGATCGATGCCGCAACACTCTTTGTGAGTCTCGCTAGTCTGGGTACTACCTCCTCCATCTTCCGCTTTCACCCCTACTTCCTCGATAAGACCAACAACGCTCACGGCTTCTTTTTCCTGACGACCCTCATCCCATTCATTGGTTTTGTCCTGTTTGCGCTTCTCTTTTGGATCTTGCATGTGCCTTTGCAACAGTTCTTTGCCGAGAAGTCACCCCTCTTTGTCGACTACTATTACTTTGTCCTACCCATCGCCTTCTTCCTCCTCTACCAAACAACCTTCGAGACGCACTCCGCCGTATTGATGCGGATAGTATTCCCGAAGTTCGTTCGAGAGGTCCTCACACGCTTACTACTCCTTGCTGCCTATCTCCTCTATGCCTTTCATATACTGAGCCTCGACGGCTTCGTAGTCGCTCTCTGTGGAGTATATGCCGTTGCCGCACTCTGTAACTTCGTCTACCTATTGTGCGTCGCAAAAGTGTCCTTCCGACCCGATCTCTCTTTCATAAACAAGAAACTGGCACTCCAATGGGTCGCCTACTCCTCGTTTCTACTGCTCTCTGCCTGCGTCGGTATGATGGGACCAACCATTAGTGGCTTCTTCGTGACGGCAAAACTGGGACTCGACCACACCGGTGTATACGCTATTGCCACGTATATGGCAGTCATGGTCTCTATCCCTTACCGCTCCCTAAGCACTATCGTACAACCCGACATGGCGAAAGCATCGAAAGAGAAAGATCTACTCAAACTCAATACACTCGCCCAGCAAGCCTCCGCAGTCATGATGTGGATCGCCTTCGTCATCTTAGCCTTGATATGGATCAACATCGATGTCATCTTTGCGATCCTTCCTAACGGCAATCTATATGCTACTGCCCGATATGTTGTACTCTTCTTAGGTATAAGCAACTTGATTACCGTTACCTTCTCCATATCGAACACCGTGCTGTCCTATTCCCCCTGCTACTATTTCTCGTTACTGTTCTCACTCATCCTCGCAGTGGCAACGGTCCTGCTCAATAACTACCTCATACCTCTCTTAGGCATCAACGGGGCCGCTATAACAACCCTCACGGCCAATATCCTATACATCGCCGCACTCTTACTCTTTGTCCGCCTTCGCCTGAAGGTGTCCCTATTGTCCCGAACCCTTGGCAAAATCCTATTGATGATAATAATAGCTGTAGCCACAAACGAGCTCCTTACCTTCCTTCTGTCCAACGCTAACATCTACCTCAGCGCAATACTCCGTACCCTCATCGTCGTCGGAGGAATGGTACTGTTTTCCTATTTCAAGAACATAGTGCCCGACATCACAACCTTTATCCATAACTTCATTGCCCGATTCATAACGAAAACCCGACTTTGATGCGTTACTTCCTCTACTTTGCATATAACGGTACCGGTTTCCATGGGTGGCAACGCCAACCCAATGCTTATACTGTGCAAGAAGCAATGGAAGACGCCCTCCAACTCGTTCTCCGCTCTCATACTCCCCTCACCGCAGCCGGACGAACCGATACGGGTGTCCATGCCCAACTCATGGTCGCGCATTTTGATACCGTCACCCCTATCGATGACTATCCCCATTTCTGCCTTCGGCTTAACAGTATCCTACCTCCCTCTATCGCTGTCTATCGCGTACGACAGGTGATACCTACCGCCCACGCACGCTTCGATGCCCTCTCCCGTAAGTATGAGTATCGAACCACTATGCTGAAAGACCCGTTCCTCGCAGGGGTAACCACACGCATACCATCCAATCTCGACTTCGAACTGATGAACCGTGCGGCCCAGCGCCTCCTCTCGCAGAACGACTTCGCATCCTTCTGCAAAGTGCATACCGATGTCAAGACTACCATCTGTCATCTCTCGCAAGCCGAATGGATACAGACCGACGGACAGTGGACCTTCCATATCCGAGCCGACCGTTTTCTTCGAAATATGGTACGAGCTATCGTGGGTACACTCTTCGATGTAGGAAGTGGTAGAACAACCCTTACCGACTTCGAAGACATCCTCTCAGCAGCCCATCGCACTGCCGCAGGTATGTCCGCCCCAGCACAAGGCCTCTTCTTAGTCGACATCACCTATCCCAATTCCATCTTCCTATCAGAAGATAACTAATCACGATCCCAATATAATATACTGCGATTGTGGAGACGACACGCCCCCGTGTCGTTCGGGTCGTAAGACCCGTTTGACCATACTATGATTGTGGAGACGACACGCCCCCGTGTCGTTCGGGTCGCCAGACCCGTTTGACCATGCTGCGATTGTGGAGACGACACGCCCCCGTGTCGTTCGGGCGGAACGCCCGTGGGACTAT
>CAYNMA010000069.1:0-13174 GCA_964398075.1 uncultured Bacteroides sp.
TTGCGGAAATAGCTCAGTCGATAGAGCACTAGCCTTCCAAGCTGGGGGTCGCGGGTTTGAGTCCCGTTTTCCGCTCTAATCCGAGTGAGAGTGGAAGTGCTCAAAACAAGGTGTTGCTATTGTAGCTCAGTGGTAGAGCGCATCCTTGGTAAGGATGAGGTCGCGGGTTCAACTCCCGCCAACAGCTCTAAGATTATGATGCTTCAAGACGGTGATTCTGCTTGCAGAATCGCTGTTTTGTGCAAGGTAAGAGCAATAAAATACAATTTATAGTATTAACGTTAATAACTAAATTCTAGAATTATGGCAAAAGAAAAATTTGACCGTTCGAAACCACACGTGAACATTGGTACTATTGGTCACGTTGATCACGGTAAAACTACTTTGACCGCAGCTATCTCTCTCGTGCTTCACAAGAAGGGATTCGGTAGTGAAGATGTTAAGTCTTTCGACCAAATCGATAATGCACCTGAGGAGAAAGAGCGTGGTATTACTATCAACACTGCTCACATCGAGTATGAAACGGCTAACCGCCACTATGCACACGTTGACTGCCCGGGTCACGCTGACTACGTAAAGAACATGGTTACTGGTGCTGCTCAGATGGATGGCGCAATTATCGTAGTTGCTGCTACTGATGGTCCTATGCCTCAAACACGTGAGCACATCCTTCTTGCGCGCCAAGTGAACGTACCTCGTCTTGTCGTATTTATGAACAAGTGCGATATGGTTGACGATCCTGAGATGCTCGACTTGGTTGAAATGGAAATGCGTGAGCTCTTGAACTTCTATGAATTCGATGGTGACAATACTCCTGTTATCCGTGGTTCTGCTCTTGGTGCATTGAACGGTGTACCTGAATGGGAAGACAAGGTTATGGAGTTAATGGATGCTGTTGATACATGGATCCAACTTCCTCCACGTGCTATTGATAAACCTTTCTTGATGCCTGTTGAGGACGTGTTCTCAATCACTGGTCGTGGTACTGTTGCAACTGGTCGTATCGAGACAGGTGTTGTTAAAGTTGGTGACGAAGTACAAATTCTTGGTCTTGGTGAAGATAAAAAATCAGTTGTAACTGGTGTTGAGATGTTCCGTAAACTTCTTGACCAAGGTGAGGCTGGTGATAACGTAGGTCTTCTTCTTCGTGGTATTGACAAAGATGAGGTTCGTCGTGGTATGGTTATCACCCACCCGGGTGTTGTTAAGACCCACAGCGAGTTCAAAGCTTCTGTTTATATCTTGAAGAAAGAGGAAGGTGGTCGTCACACTCCATTCAAGAACCACTATCGTCCTCAGTTCTATATCCGTACAATGGATGTTACTGGTGAGATCACTCTTCCAGAAGGAACTGAAATGGTTATGCCAGGCGATAACTTGGAAATCCAAGTTAAGCTTATCTACCCAGTAGCTTGCTCAGAAGGTTTGCGTTTCGCAATCCGTGAGGGTGGTCGTACTGTAGGTTCAGGCCAAATTACCAAATTGCTTGATTAATCCCATATAGGGTAATCAAAATAACCTCAAGTGGCTAAGAGTGATCTTAACCACTTGAGTATACGGAAGTAGCTCAGTTGGTAGAGCACTGGTCTCCAAAACCAGGTGTCGGGAGTTCGAGCCTCTCCTTCCGTGCCAAATCTCTGAATGTCGGACTTCGGTTAACACGGGTGTGCTATCTGGGGTCTTTTTCAGCGGATATAAACATTGAAAAATCTACACGATATGAAGATAATCGATAACATTAAGGCGTCTTACACAGAGTTAGTCTACAAGGTAAGTTGGCCAACCCGCAAAGAGTTGACGAACAGTGCCGTGCTAGTGTTAATTGCTTCCCTAATTCTAGCATTGGTTGTCTGGTTTATTGACTTCTGTTTTGAGCATTTGATGACCTTCATTTATGGTCTCTTTTAAGTAGGTAAGTATGGCTGAGAATGATCTTAAATGGTATGTCCTGAAGGCTATAAGCGGTAAGGAAGCCAAAGTAAAGGAGTATATTGAGGCTGCTTGCAAAACAACCGACCTTGGTCAGTATGTTTCGCAGGTTTTGATACCTACTGAAAAAGTAGTCCAAATGCGTGGTAACAAACGTGTGACCAAAGAGCGCAACTATCTCCCTGGTTATGTCCTCGTTGAGGCTAACCTCGTAGATGAGTGCTATCCACGGCTTCGCAATGTGCCTAATGTGTTAGGATTCTTGTCTGATGGTAAATCGGTCGTGCCTACTCCAGTTCGTCAAGCAGAGGTGAATCGTATCCTCGGTAATATCAACGAACAAGAGGAAAGCAAGTCGGTTGAGATTCCATTCGTTCTTGGTGAGACTGTCAAAGTTACTGATGGTCCGTTCAAGGGTTTCGATGGTGAGATCAATGAGATCCTTTCCGAAAAACGTAAGTTGAAGGTGATAGTTGCCGTCTTCGGACGAAAGACCCCAATTGAGTTGAGCTTCAATCAAGTAGATAAAGAGTAGGAGACTATGTTACGGGTCGATATACTACTCAATAGTTAACTAACTATAACAACAGTAAATTAAAACATTATGGCTAAAGAAATTGCTGGATTTATTAAACTGCAGATTAAAGGTGGTGCTGCAAATCCATCACCCCCAGTAGGACCTGCTCTTGGTTCTAAGGGTATCAACATCATGGAGTTTTGTAAACAATTCAATGCCAGAACTCAGGACAAGGCAGGAAAAGTACTTCCTGTTGTCATTACTTACTACTCCGATAAGACTTTCGACTTTGTAGTAAAAACTCCTCCTGTTGCAATTCAGTTGTTGGAGGCTGCTAAGATTAAGAGTGGTTCTGCTGAACCTAACCGTAAGAAAGTGGCTTCTATCACTGAGGAACAATGCCGTCAAATCGCTACTGATAAGATGGCTGACCTCAACTGCTTCGAGGTAGAGTCTGCTATGAAGATGGTCGCAGGTACTGCACGTAGTATGGGTATTACTGTTAAATAATTAAACTTCAATTGAACTATGAGTAAACTGACAAAAAATCAAAAGTTGGCTTTAGAAAAGATTGAAGAAGGTAAAGCCTATACTTTGGACGAGGCAGCAGTTCTCCTTAAGGAGATTACTACTACCAAGTTCGATGCATCTGTTGACGTTGATGTTCGTTTGGGAGTTGACCCACGTAAAGCTAATCAAATGGTTCGTGGTGTTGTATCTCTTCCTAACGGAACCGGTAAGCAAGTAAGAGTTCTTGCACTTTGTACTCCTGATCAGGAAGCTGCTGCTAAAGCTGCTGGCGCTGATTATGTTGGATTGGACCAATATATCGAGAAAATCAAAGGTGGTTGGACCGACGTAGATGTCATCATCACTATGCCTCAAATAATGGGTAAGATTGGTGCTCTCGGTCGCGTTCTTGGTCCACGTGGACTTATGCCTAACCCTAAAAGCGGTACTGTAACAATGGATATTGCTAAGGCTGTTACCGAGGTTAAGCAAGGTAAAATTGATTTCAAGGTAGACAAGTTCGGTATTGTGCATACCTCTATTTGTAAAGTATCTTTCTCTGCAGAGAAGATTGCTGAGAATGCTAAGGAGTTTATCCAGACTCTCATCAAATTGAAACCTGCTACTTCAAAAGGTACTTATATCAAGAGTATTTTCTTGTCGAGCACTATGAGTAAGGGCATCAAGATTGACCCAAAATCAGTTGAATAATAACACTAGGAATTATGAAAAAAGAAGATAAGACCGCGATCATTGAGCAACTGAAAAGTCAATTGAATGAATATGCTCATTTCTATGTGACTGACATCGAAGGCCTTAATGCTGAAAAGACTAGCGAACTACGTCGCGCTTGCTTCAATAAGGATATCAAACTTGTTGTAGTAAAGAACACCCTTCTTCACAAAGCATTGGAAGGAAAGAATGTTGACGAGCAGCTCTTCGCTTGCCTCAAAGGCAATACAGCCCTTATGCTCTGCAATACAGGTAATGCACCTGCTAAACTAATTAAAGATTATGTAGATAAAGATAAGAAGAACCCTGATGTTAAACCTGCATTCAAAGCTGCATTCGTTGAGGATGTTACCTATGTAGGTGCTGAACAACTCAACTTCTTGTCGACTATCAAGAGCAAAAACGAACTCATTGCCGACTTGGTTGCTCTTTTGCAATCGCCTGCAAAGAACGTTGTTTCCTCTCTGCAATCAGGTGCAAACACCTTGCATGGAGTACTCAAAACTCTTGGAGAAAGACCTGCATAAACAAAAAGCGAGCAACGCCGCTTAGCGTTGCATAAAAACAATAAAAAATAACTTTTCTAAATTATACGACAATGGCAGATTTGAAAGCTTTTGCTGAACAATTGGTTAACCTTACAGTTAAGGAAGTAAACGAGTTAGCCCAAATTTTGAAAGACGAGTACGGAATTGAGCCTGCTGCTGCAGCTGTTGCTGTTGCTGCTGGTCCTGCAGCTGATGGTGCTGCTGCTGTAGAAGAGAAAACATCATTCGATGTTGTTCTTAAATCTGCAGGTGCTGCAAAACTCGCTATCGTTAAGTTGGTTAAAGAGCAAACTGGTCTCGGCTTGAAAGAGGCTAAGGACCTCGTTGACGGTGCTCCTTCTGTAATCAAGGAAGGTCTTGCTAAGGCTGACGCTGAAGCACTCAAGAAAGTCCTCGAAGACGGTGGTGCTGAAGTTGAGTTGAAGTAATAACACAACTTCGTATATAGGTTTAGAGCTTCTCTAGTGATGGGGGCTCTAGACCTTTTTCTCTCACTATCCAGTGAATGTAAAAATTATATAAAACCAAATATGTAACAATGGGCAAGTATTAAAATATGTAAACGCAAAGTAAGCTACTTATTCTGCATTTAGATAAACGCGTTACTTCCCACTCAATATATCATTCATGGCTTCAAAACAAAAAACTCAGAGAGTCACCTTCTCTTCTATGAAGAAGCAGATACCTTATCCTGACTTTCTTGAGATACAATTACAGTCCTTCAAAGAGTTCCTTCAAACTGATACGTCGCCAGAACAAAGACGTAAAGAGGGACTTTTCAGGGTGTTCTCTGAGAACTTCCCGATCTCGGATACGAGAAATAACTTCGTACTCGAATTCCTTGACTATTATGTAGATCCCCCACGCTATTCTATTGATGAATGTCTGCAACGAGGATTGACCTATAGTGTACCTCTCAAGGCTAAATTAAAACTGTATTGCACCGATCCTGATCATGAGGATTTTGCAACACAAGTTCAGGATGTCTTTTTGGGTACCATACCTTACATGACTCCCAAGGGTACCTTTGTTATCAATGGTGCTGAACGTGTCATAGTAAGCCAATTGCACCGTTCGCCAGGTGTGTTCTTTGGAACAAGTAAACACTCGAATGGTACACAACTCTATTCCGCTCGTATTATTCCATTCCGTGGTTCATGGATTGAGTTCGCTACCGACATCAACAACGTGATGTATGCTTACATTGACCGTAAGAAGAAATTGCCGGTAACAACTCTGCTTCGTGCTATCGGTTTCGAGAGCGATAAGGATATTCTTGAGCGATTTAACCTTGCAGAAGAAATCAAAGTAAGTAAGGCAGGTCTTAATAAAGTGCTTGGTCGTAAACTGGCAGCTCGTGTATTGAAGGCTTGGACCGAAGATTTCGTCGATGAAGATACGGGAGAAGTAGTAACCATCGAGCGTAACGAGGTTGTTCTCGAACGCGAGACAGAACTGACCAAGGAGAATATTCAATCCATCATTGAGTCAGGTGCAAAATCTGTTCTTCTTCATCAAGAAGGTACAACGGCTAACGATAGCAGTATCATCTTTAATACCTTGCAGAAAGACCCGACCAACTCCGAGAAAGAAGCGGTGCTTTATATCTATCGCCAGTTGCGTAATTCAGAGCCTGCCGATGATAGTACTGCTCGTGAACTTATCAATGGTTTGTTCTTCTCTGAGAAACGATATGATCTCGGCGAGGTAGGTCGTTATCGTATCAATCGTAAGTTGAACCTGAACATTGATATGGATATCCGCGTCCTTACAAAGGATGATATCATTGAGATTATCAAATACTTGATTGCGCTTATCAATTCAAATGCTGAAGTCGATGATATTGACCACTTGAGCAACCGTCGTGTACGTACCGTAGGTGAGCAATTGGCTAACCAATTCAGTGTGGGTCTTGCTCGTATGGCTCGTACCATTCGGGAACGTATGAATGTACGCGATAATGAGGTGTTCTCACCAACCGACTTGATCAATGCAAAAAGCATATCAAGCGTCATCAATAGTTACTTTGGAACGAACGCTTTGTCGCAGTTCATGGATCAACAGAACCCATTGGCTGAGATCACTCACAAACGTCGTATGTCTGCCCTTGGTCCTGGCGGTTTGAGCCGTGACCGTGCTGGCTTTGAGGTTCGAGATGTGCACTATACACACTATGGTCGTCTTTGTCCTATTGAGACTCCTGAAGGTCCTAACATCGGCCTTATCTCTTCGCTCTGTATCTATGCAAAGATCAATCGTCTAGGTTTTATTGAGACTCCTTATCGGAAGGTTAATGATGCAGTTGTTGACCTCTCTGATAAAGGTATCGTCTACATGACGGCTGAAGATGAAGAGCAGAGCTATGTAGCTCAAGGTAATGCGCCTATCGACGATAAGGGTAACTTCATCAATAATAAAGTCAAGGCACGTTATGAGGCTGATTTCCCAGTGGTTGAACCAGAGCGTATCAACCTTATGGATGTGGCACCTAGTCAGATCGCCTCTATCGCTGCAGCACTTATTCCATTCTTGGAGCATGATGATGCTAACCGTGCATTGATGGGTTCAAACATGATGCGTCAGGCCGTTCCATTGTTGCGTCCTGAAGCACCTATTGTTGGTACAGGTATTGAGGGTCAGTTGATACAAGACTCTCGCACACAGATTACAGCCGAAGGCTCTGGTGAGGTCATCTTTGTCGATGCCGACCATATCCGTGTTCGCTACGACCGTACTGAGGCAGAAGAGTTCGTAAGTTTCGACTCTGCTGTCAAGGAATATACAATGCCTAAGTTCCAAAAGACCAACCAAAACACTACGATTGATTTGCGTCCTATCGTACGTAAGGGCGATCATGTAGTGGCTGGTCAGATAATGACTGAAGGCTTCGCTACAGAGAATGGTGAGTTGGCATTGGGTAAGAACCTTAAAGTAGCATACATCCCTTGGAAAGGATACAACTACGAGGATGCCATCGTACTATCTGAGCGTATCGTACGTGAGGATATGTTTACTTCTGTTCACGTTGTTGAGCAACTTCTTGAAGTGCGTGAGACCAAACGTGGCTTGGAGGAATTCACTTCTGATATACCAAACGTCAGCGAGGAGGCAACGAAGAACCTCGACGAGAATGGTATCATTCGTGTAGGTGCGCCTATCGTTCCTGGCGATATCATCATTGGTAAGATTACTCCTAAGGGAGAAAGTGATCCAAGTCCTGAAGAGAAACTGTTGAAAGCTATCTTCGGTGAAAAGGCTGGTGATGTAAAGGATGCTTCATTGAAAGCTACTCCTTCATTGACAGGTATCGTTATTGGCAAACGTCTATACCAAAAAGCCGTTAAAGACCGCAAGGAGAAGATGGACGATAAGCTGAAATTGGCTGCTTATCAGGCTGAGTTCGAACAGCAAGTAGCAGAACTCAAGTCGCAACTCATCTCTAAACTGCTCAGACTCACTGAGGGTAAGACCTCTGCCGGTGTTAAAGACCTTATGGGTACCGATGTCATCAGCAAGACGAGTAAGTTCACTCGTGAACGTCTTGAGCAGATCGACTATAACTCGGTAATGTTGTCTAAATGGACTACCGATTCCGAGAAGAATAGACTGATTGAGGAGTGCGTGCTTAATTACCTACGTAAGTACAAAGAGTATGACGCACAACTCAAACGTAATAACTACAACCTCACCATCGGTGATGAACTGCCAAATGGTATCATGCAGATGGCTAAGGTCTATGTGGCTAAGAAACGTAAGATCCGTGTCGGTGATAAGATGGCGGGTCGTCATGGTAACAAAGGTATCGTCAGCAAGATTGTACGTGTAGAAGATATGCCGTTCTTGGAAGATGGTACGCCAGTCGATATAGTTCTTAACCCACTAGGTGTGCCTTCTCGTATGAACCTTGGTCAGATCTTCGAGGCTGTGCTTGGTTGGGCAGGTAAAGAGTTAGGTGTTAAGTTCGCTACGCCTATCTTCGATGGCTGCACCATGGATAGCTTGAACGATTGGACCGACAAAGCTGGTCTGCCTCGTGCTGGTAAAACCTATCTTTACGATGGTGGTACCGGTGAGATGTTCGACCAACCAGCTACCGTGGGTGTCACCTACTTCATGAAGTTAGGTCACATGGTTGATGATAAGATGCATGCTCGTTCTATTGGTCCGTACAGCCTTATCACGCAACAGCCTCTTGGTGGTAAAGCTCAGTTCGGTGGTCAACGTTTCGGTGAAATGGAGGTTTGGGCACTTGAGGCACATGGTGCTGCTCATGTGCTCCAAGAGATCCTTACCGTTAAGTCCGATGATGTCACAGGGCGTGCCCGTACATACGAGGCTATCGTCAAAGGTGAACCGTTCCCAACTCCAGGACTTCCAGAGTCTCTCAATGTCTTGATAAACGAGTTGCGTGGACTTGCACTGAGCATCAAACTTGAATAAGATTCGTGAACCGTTAATTAGTAAATTATTTAAACATGGCTTTCAAACAAGATAATAAAAAGACAGGCTTCAACAAGATCTCTATTGGTCTTGCTTCACCAGAAGAGATTTTGCAACTTTCAAAAGGTGAAGTGCTGAAACCTGAGACAATTAACTATCGTACTTACAAACCAGAACGTGATGGTTTGTTCTGCGAACGAATCTTTGGACCTACCCGTGACTACGAGTGCCACTGCGGTAAATACAAACGTATTCGTTACAAAGGTATCACTTGCGACCGTTGCGGTGTTCTCGTTACCGAGAAGAAAGTGCGTCGTGAGCGTATGGGACATATTCAATTGGTTGTTCCTGTTGCCCATATCTGGTACTTCCGTTCTCTGCCTAACAAGATGGGTTACCTTCTTGGCTTGCCTACTAAGAAACTCGATGCTGTCATCTATTATGAGAAGTACATCGTCATTCAAAGTGGCGTCATGAAGGACGAGAAGGTCAACGACGAGGAAGTGGTAGAAGATAACATCCTGCTTACAGAAGACGAGTATCTCAACTTGATGGACCGCCTTCCAGAAGGTAACCAAGCTCTCGACGACTCTGATCCTCAGAAGTTCATCGCAAAAATGGGTGCAGAGGCAATCTACGATATGCTTGTCCGCCTCGACTTGGATGCTTTGTCCTGCGAGCTGCGTGATAAAGCAAGTCGTGATTCCTCACAACAACGCAAGAATGAAGCGCTCAAACGTCTGCAGATTGTAGAGGCTTTCCGTTCATCGCGTAACCGTAACAAACCAGAGTGGATGATTCTTAAGATTATCCCTGTTACACCACCAGATCTACGTCCTCTTGTACCATTGGATGGTGGTCGTTTCGCTACCTCTGACCTCAACGACCTTTATCGCCGTGTCATCATTCGTAACAACCGTCTGAAACGACTCATCGAGATAAAGGCACCTGAAGTCATCCTCCGTAACGAGAAACGTATGCTCCAAGAGGCTGTCGACTCATTGCTCGATAACTCGCGTAAGGCTACTGCCATCAAGAGCGATGCTAACCGTCCTTTGAAGTCACTCTCTGACTCTCTGAAAGGTAAGCAAGGTCGTTTCCGTCAGAACTTGTTGGGTAAACGTGTTGACTACTCCGCACGTTCCGTCATCGTGGTTGGACCTGAACTCAAAATGCATGAGTGCGGTCTGCCTAAAGACATGGCTGCAGAACTATACAAACCGTTCATTATCCGTAAACTTATTGAGCGTGGTATCGTAAAGACAGTTAAGTCTGCAAAGAAAATCATCGATCGCAAAGACCCTGTTATATGGGATATCCTTGAGCATGTCATGGAAGGACACCCTGTTCTTCTGAACCGTGCCCCGACATTGCACCGTCTCGGTATCCTTGCTTTCCAACCTCGTATGATTGAGGGTAAGGCTATCCAACTTCACCCATTGGCTTGTACCGGTTTTAACGCTGACTTCGATGGTGACCAGATGGCTGTGCACTTGCCTCTGTCTAACGAAGCTGTTCTTGAGGCACAACTCTTGATGCTCGGCTCGCATAACATCTTGAACCCTGCCAATGGTGCACCTATCACCGTGCCTTCGCAGGATATGGTCTTGGGTCTTTACTATATCACTAAGGAACGTGCTGGAGCTAAAGGTGAAGGTCTTATCTTCTATTCTCCTGAAGAGGCAGAGATTGCCCTCAACGAGAAGAAAGTAGATATGCACGCTAAGATAACAGTACGTACTCAAGATATTGAAGATGGTAAACAAGTAACCAAGTTGATTAACACTACCGTTGGTCGTATCCTTGTTAACCACTATGTACCTGCCGAAGTAGGTTATGTCAACGAGGTCCTCAAGAAGAATACTCTTCGTGATATCATCGGTAAGGTTATCAAAGTTTGTGGTGTTGCTCGTACTGCTCAGTTCCTTGACGATATCAAGAACCTTGGTTACAAGATGGCCTTCAAAGGTGGCTTGTCTTTCAACTTGAACGATATCATTATCCCAGAGGAGAAAAATAAATTGGTTGCCGAAGGTAATGCTGAAATTGAAGAGATTACTGGTAACTACAATATGGGTCTTATCACCAATAACGAACGTTATAACCAAGTTATTGATACATGGACTCATGTCGACAATGCCCTCACTCAAGTTTTGATGAAAGAGATGGCTGCTGCCGACCAAGGTTTCAATGCTGTGTTCATGATGATGGACTCGGGAGCCCGTGGTTCTAAAGCGCAGATTAAACAGTTGTCTGGTATGCGTGGCTTGATGGCTAAACCTCAAAAAGCCGGTGCTGAAGGTGGTCAGACCATTGAGAACCCTATTCTTTCTAACTTTAAGGAAGGTTTGTCCGTGTTGGAGTACTTCATCTCTACTCACGGTGCTCGTAAAGGTCTTGCCGATACCGCTTTGAAGACTGCCGATGCTGGTTATCTAACACGTCGTCTTGTCGATGTATCGCACGATGTCATCATCACCGAAGAAGACTGTGGCACCTTGCGTGGTTTGACGGCAACCGAGATAAAGAAGAACGAGAATGTTGTTGCATCGCTCTACGACCGTATCCTCGGACGTGTTAGTGTGCATGATGTGGTTGACCCACTTACCAACGAAGTCATCGTTAAGGCAGGTGAGGAGATACGTGAAGATGCTGCTGAACGCATTCAGAACTCACCTATCGAGTCTGTCGAGATACGCTCCGTGCTCACTTGCGAATCCAAACATGGTGTCTGCGCTAAGTGTTATGGCCGCAACCTTGCTACGGGTCGTCTTGTAGAGAAAGGTGAGGCTGTCGGTGTCATTGCTGCACAGTCCATTGGCGAGCCTGGTACACAGCTGACTCTTCGTACATTCCACGTCGGTGGTGTCGCTGGTAACGTCGCAACAGAAAGTAGTTATACACTTAAATATGATGGTATAGTTGAACTCGACGAGCTCCGTACCGTTGAGGCTATGGAGGATGGCAAACCACAAACCATTGTCGTATCTCGTCAAACAGAACTTCGTCTTCGTGACGAAAAGACGGGTGTCGTTCTTACCACCTTCAATATCCCTTACGCTGCCAAACTCTATGTCGAGGATGGTAAAGCCTATACAAAGGGACAGAAGGTCTGCGATTGGGACCCATTCAACGCTACTATCGTTATCGAGAGCGAGGGTACTGTTCGTTTCGAAGATGTCATCGAGAGCGTCACCGCTAAGACGGAAACCGATGAGGCTACCGGCTTGCGTGAGACGATCATCATCGATTCTAAGGATAAGACGAAGATGCCTTCTGCTGTCATCCTTGATAAGAGTGGCAATGTACTTCATACTTACAACTTGCCTATCAATGCGCACGTAGTGCCTAAAGAGGGTGAGAAAGTGAAAGTAGGTGACCTCCTGATTAAAATTCCTCGTACTGTTGGTAAAGCAGGCGATATCACCGGTGGTCTCCCACGTGTTACCGAGTTGTTCGAGGCTCGTAACTCATCGAACCCTGCTATCGTCAGTGAAATCGATGGTGAGGTAACCTTCGGAAAAATCAAACGTGGTAACCGTGAACTCACCGTTACATCGCGTCTTGGCGAAGAGAAGAAATATCTCATTCCATTGTCCAAGCAGATCCTTGTACAAGAGAACGACTTCGTCCGTGCAGGTACGCCTTTGTCCGATGGGGCTGTAACGCCAGACGATATCTTGGCTATCAAAGGTCCTACCGCCGTACAAGACTATATCGTCAATGAGGTACAAGACGTTTACCGTCTGCAAGGTGTGAAGATCAACGATAAGCACTTCGAAATCATCGTGCGTCAAATGATGCGCAAAGTCGAGATTATCGATGCTGGTGATACCAAGTTCTTGGAGAAGCAAATCGTTGATAAGAACGACTTTATGGAGGAGAACGACCGTATCTGGGGCAAGAAAGTTGTTGTCGATCCAGGTGATAGCTTGAAATTAAAGGCTGGTGAAATCGTTGTTCCTCGTACTCTGCACGATGAGAACTCGACCCTCAAACGCCAAGACAAACGCCTCGTTCAAACACGTGATGCAATGCCTGCAACATCAGCACAGATCCTGCAAGGTATCACCCGTGCTGCCTTGGGTACGAAGTCCTTCATGTCCGCTGCTTCCTTCCAGGAAACAAATAAGGTACTCAACGATGCCGCTATCAATGGCAAGGTCGACTACCTTGAGGGTATGAAAGAGAACGTCATCTGCGGTCACCTTATCCCTGCTGGTACGGGTCAACGCGAGTTCGCTAAGTTGGTTGTACACAACAAGGCTGAGTATGAGCATCTTCAGGCTATCCAGAATGAAGATAACGAAGAACAAGAGTAATTCTTTCGCATAATTAGTAACACGAGGGGTGATGTCAAAAACATCACCTCTCGTGTTTATACTACTATCTGTTCATAAACACGGTTGCTATTAGTCAATAATGAGCAGATAACTTTCTTAGGGTCTATAGGTCATTTTGCAGGCTGAAACGTGGTCTCAGCCCCGATTGGGAGCGG
>CAYNMA010000070.1:0-9472 GCA_964398075.1 uncultured Bacteroides sp.
AACATCCCAATTAATAACAAAATAACGAAACGTGGAATTTTTAGAACATCCCTAAAAACACTATGAACTATCTCATTTCAGGTGGCGGAACAGGAGGACATATCTTCCCTGCTATCAGTATTGCAAACGCACTTCGTAAAGAAGACCCTCAGTGTAAGATCCTTTTCGTTGGAGCACTCGGACGCATGGAGATGGAACGCGTGCCACAAGCCGGATACGACATCGTGGGATTGCCCGTACGAGGCTTCGACCGCAAACATCTGTTTCGTAACATATCGGTCTTGTACGACCTCTTTAAGAGTATGCGTCAAGCCAAGAAGATCATCAAAGAGTTCCGTCCCGACGCAGGCGTGGGCGTAGGCGGCTATGCCAGTGGCGCAGCCATGAAAGTGGCGGCACGCATGGGTATACCTATCCTACTTCAAGAGCAAAACGGCTTTGCCGGTGTCACCAACAAGATGTTGCGCAACGATGCCTCGGTTATTTGTGTGGCGTACGAAGGTATGGAACGCTTCTTCCCGAAAGAGAAGATCATCCTCACGGGTAACCCTGTGCGGCAGAACCTCGAAGGTGGTAGTCGCGAAGAAGCAGCCGAGCATTTCCATCTGCGCACCGATAAGAAGACGCTCCTTATCATCGGCGGTAGCCTCGGTGCTCGCACCATCAACGAGAGTATTATCGCCGCCCTGCCGCAACTGCAGAAAGCCGATATACAAGTGATTTGGCAGACCGGTAAGACCTATTACCCCAAATGTAAAGCCGCCGCTGAGGCTGTACAAGGCGATTGGTTGCTGTGCACCGATTTCTTGAGCCGTATGGACCTTGCCTACGCCATAGCCGATGTGGTGATCTCCCGCGCAGGTGCCAGCAGCATAAGCGAGTTGTGTCTCTTGGGTAAGCCATCCATCTTGGTTCCTTCACCTAATGTGGCAGAGGACCATCAGACGCATAACGCGATGGCGTTGGTCAACAAAGATGCGGCTATCCTTGTGAAAGATGTAGAGGCTCAGCAGATGCTCGTTCCTACCGCCTTGGCGCTCATTCAGAACGAGGAACGACTCAAGACGCTGCACGAAAATATCCTCACACTCGCGCAACGCAACTCCGCAGAACGCATCGCCAAAGAGGTGATCCGCCTCGCGTCGAAATAAGTCGAAGCGAATAAGATTCTAACAAGATGCGGTTGTCGTGGAAAGTACGTCCTTTATTTCTTTTGTTTCTCGTGAGCACGCAGTGCGAGCAGGAGATTATAAGAGTAGTACAAGTAGGAGCCTTTTTATTTCTCTTGCACGCAGTGCAAGTATTTCTCTTTATTTCTCTGCCACGCAGTGGTAAGGAAAAGAAAGGATATAGCATTCGTCAATTTTCTGTAATTTTCGGCAACCAATTATGTCTTTCATCCCTTTTCTTCAATTTTTCGTGAGCACGCAGTGCGAGCAGGAGATTATAAGACATACTTAACACGAGCATGCCACCACAAATCCACATCTTGTTAGTTCCAAAAATTCTCCCTACCTTTGTCCCCAAATTTATTTCGACCTATGAAGCACTATTTCGCATACTTCAACGACGCTTTCCGCACGCAGTGGGACAAACCTGCCATCTCTAACTTCGATGGCGACATCAGTTATACTTATGGTGAGTTTGCCGCCAAAGTGGCACAACTCGATGTACTGTATGAACTATTGGGTATCCAACAAGGCGACAAGATAGCAATATGCGGTCGCAACTCTGCCAACTGGGCTTTGGGATACATCTCTATTGCTGCCTACAAAGCCGTGGTGGTCTCTATCCTGCAAGACTTCAAAGGCGAAGATATACAAGGACTGGTCAATCACTCCGATGCGCAAGTGCTGCTCGTTGGACCGTATGTGTGGAAGACTATCCATCCGGAGGCTATGACTAACGTTAAAGTGGTCATATCGCTGCAAGACTTTAGTATCCTCTATTCGCAAAACGAGGAATATAACGATGTCGTCGAACGTGCTGCGCAACTCTTTGCTACGCGCTATCCGAACGGCTACCGCAAAGAGGATCTCCATTTCCCAACCGACAATCTCGATGACCTTGCGTTGATTAACTATACCTCAGGGTCAACGGGCGCACCCAAAGGCGTGATGCTTAGTTATAGAAGTCTGAGTAACAATGTGGAGCAAGGCATGTATGTGTTGCCTAACAAGTATGGCGAAGAAGAGGTGTCGATGCTGCCTTTGGCACACGCTTACGGACAGTTGGCGGACTTCTTGCTGCAGTTGGCTACGGGCTGCCATGTCTATTACCTGCAGAAATCGCCTACGCCTAACACCCTTATGCACGCCTTTCAACAGGTGCATCCGTATATGATCATCACCGTACCGTTGGTCATTGAGAAACTCTACAAGAAAAGCATACAACCTATCCTGCAACGACCCATCATCCGCAAACTGTGGAACATGCCACTCACCGCACCTTTCATCCGTCGCACTGTGCGCAAGAAACTGATGAAAGCCTTTGGCGGCAATGTGCGTTACTTCCTTTGTGGCGGCGCGGCCATCAATCCAGAAGTGGAGCGTTGCTTGATGGATATCCATTTCCCACTCACTATCGGATATGGTATGACCGAGTGTGGACCACTCGTCAGTGGTACACGCCCAAAGAAGTTCATTGCGCGGTCGAGCGGACAGATACTCATGAACATGGAGGCCAAGGTGGTTCCGATTGAAGAAGGCAATCCTATCGGCGAGATATATGTGCGTGGCGCTAATGTCATGATGGGCTATTACAAGAACGAAGAGGCTACCCGTGCTGTCATGACCGATGACGGTTGGATGAAGACAGGCGACCTCGGTATCATCGATAAGAAAGGGTATATCTTCCTCAAAGGGCGCAATAAGAATATGATCCTCGGTGCATCAGGACAGAATATCTATCCCGAAGAGATTGAGGATAAACTCAATAACCTCGAGGGTGTGGTAGAGTCTATCGTGGTGGAACGCGAGGGACGTCTCTACGGATTGGTCTTCCCTGATTACTCCAAAGATGGCAATACGGAGAAAGGCGAACGCAGTCTGCTCGAGATAATGAAAGATAACCTCAAGAAACTCAATGAGATGCTGCCTTCCTATAGCAAGGTGAGCAAACTCGAGATGATGGAGAAAGAGTTTGAGAAGACACCTAAGAGAAGTATCAAACGATTCTTGTATAAGTAACTATTCATTGTGTAAGTAACTGGTACTCACTATTCTTTATTCCGCCAATAATTATTTTGTGAATTATTTTCTCGAACTATTGTGGAAACAAAAAATAGATTGTACCTTTGCAGCGTCATTTGAGACCACTATGGTGCTATCGTCTAGCGGTCTAGGACGGCGGCCTCTCACGCCGCAAACTCGGGTTCGAGTCCCGGTAGCACTACAAGAGAATACGCAATTGCTTGAGTCGATATGACCGCAGTTGCGTATCTTGCTAATAATACCGTACTGCTAATAATACCGTACCTTTATGAAAACAAGACTATTCTACCTTTTTCTCGGTGCTATAGCACTTGGGCTAACGAGTTGCAACACATACACCAACAACGATTGTCAGAGTACAACGCATGTTCATACCCATCGCGTTGTCCTCGACTTGCAAATCAATCAAGACGAATGGGCTTACTCTAATACCGATAACAATAACTACTTCTACGCTACTTTCAATGTAGAACAGTTAACCAATGAGGTATACAACAATGGTGAAGTGAATGTCTATCGGGAATATGATACGGGTACTGACAAAGCAACGCAGGCACAACTGCCTCAGACACGCTATGTGGAATACCTTGTTAACGACTCTACCCAAACATGGGGATTCTATTGCGAGCATGTTGACTACGAGTATAGTACGGGTACAATCACTATTTTCTATACAGCAAGTGACTTCGACTATGAACTCAATACCCAGTTCGTACCCGATGCCATGCACTTTAGAGCAGTTCTGCTTTGGTAACGGCTGAGTTTATCAAACAATATCGAGACGCCGATGTACTCACATTGGCTCTCCAACGCAATCGATATCCCGAAGTGGATATCGATTTTGCGTTACAGCAGATTGAAGGTTACCAACGTTCCCGCGACAAACTGCCCACACTGTCGAACATCGAAGGTTGGCTCTTTCCACCACGACTCAATATCGAGCAGTGCTCGTCAGAAGCCACGGCTCAGTTCAAAGCCTCGCTTGTGCAAGGTGATACCTTGGCGGACCTTACCGGTGGCTATGGCATCGATACCTATTTCCTATCGCAGCACTTCCGTCATACCGACTATGTGGAGCAGAATACGCAACTGGCGCAGATAGCCGATCATAACTTCCGCCTCACGCAGCGCGATATATGCGTTCATAATGCCCTCTCGCAAGACTTCCTCGAAGCCATGCCGAAGGTCGATTGTATCTATCTTGACCCTGCTCGGCGGGGTAGGGCAGGGCAGAAAGTGGTGCGGTTGGAGGACTGTCAACCTAATGTGGTCGAACTATATCCACAACTGCGTCAACACTGTGACATCCTCTTGCTTAAACTGTCGCCCATCTGTGACATCGATGTTGCACTCCGTTCACTACCCGATGCTGAGGCGGTCTATGTGGTGGAAAGCAATGGCGAGGTGAAAGAACTACTGGTGCTGTGTCGGTTCACGAACACGAGACCTATCACTATCACCGCCGTGCAACTGACCAAAGCCGATACACCGCATACCTTCACTTTTGCGCCTGCGGAGGAACATACTGCCGCGCCCCATCTTGCTACCCAACTCGGTCAGTATCTCTACGAACCGGCTCCGTCTATCCTCAAAGCCGGTGCGTTTAAGACCGTGGGCAATCGATATCACATCGCCAAACTGGCAACGAACACCCATCTCTACACAGCCGAACAATATATATCCGACTTCCGTGGACGAGTGTTTCGAATCGTATCGGTGGCGCAGAAAAAAGAACTGCAACATCGCCAACTCAATATCATCACGCGCAACTATCCACAAGACATCGTCGCACTCCGACGCAGTCTGCGCATCAAAGATGGTGGTAACGACTACCTTATCGCTACTCGCCTCGGTGCACAACCTCTGCTCATCCTCGCGCAACGACTCCAATAGCCTGTCTGTTAATTGTTAATTGCCGCTTATTCAAAGCCCTGCATGTTAATTGTTAATTGTTAATTGTTAATTGTTAATTCCCCCCGTGGCAGACAAACTGACAATATGACATACAAAACTGACAAGCGCAGCCGCTTTCCTTCTTTGGCATATCATTTGCCCTAACCCGAGTGTCGCACAACAAAGAGCGACAAGATAACTGAATATTAACACTCTAAAAATAAAAACTATGTCTAAGATTATTGGAATCGACTTAGGAACAACCAACTCCTGCGTTGCTGTGATGGAAGGCAACGAACCTATCGTAATTGCTAACTCGGAAGGCAAGCGTACTACTCCTTCTGTTGTAGGATTTGTAGATGGTGGCGAGCGCAAAGTAGGAGACCCTGCAAAGCGTCAAGCCATTACTAATCCGACAAAGACCGTATACTCTATCAAACGATTCATGGGTGAGACCTATGACCGTTTGTCAAACGAAATAGCACGTGTGCCATACAAAGTAGTGAAAGGCGATAACAACACTCCACGTGTGGATATTGACGGACGTCTCTATACTCCACAAGAGATCTCGGCTATCATTCTGCAAAAGATGAAAAAGACCGCTGAAGACTATCTTGGACAAGAGGTAACAGAAGCTGTCATCACGGTACCTGCATACTTCAACGATAGCCAACGTCAGGCTACCAAAGAGGCTGGTGAGATTGCCGGATTGAATGTACGTCGTATCGTTAACGAGCCTACTGCAGCCGCCTTGGCTTATGGACTCGACAAGTCGAACAAAGATATGAAGATTGTCGTATTCGACTGCGGTGGAGGTACTCACGATGTCAGCGTATTGGAATTGGGCGACGGTGTATTTGAGGTAAAAGCAACCGATGGTGATACTCACCTTGGTGGTGATGACTTCGATCATCGTATCATCGACTGGCTCGTACAAGAGTTCAAGAACGAGAACGGAGGTGCCGATTTGAGCAAAGACCCGATGGCTATGCAACGTTTGAAAGAGGCTGCAGAGAAAGCTAAGATCGAGTTGTCGAACACGACATCTACTGAGATCAACTTGCCATACATCATGCCAGTCAATGGTGTACCTGCACACTTGGTTAAGACCCTAACACGTGCTAAGTTCGAGCAACTGATCGACGATTTGATTCAACGTACTATCGCTCCATGCCGTACTGCATTGCAGAAAGCCGGCTTGAGCACAAGCGATATCGATGAGGTTATTTTGGTAGGTGGTTCAACCCGTATCCCAGCTATCCAACAGGCTGTTGAGAAATTCTTCGGCAAAGTGCCTAACAAGGGTGTTAACCCTGATGAAGTTGTGGCAGTAGGTGCTGCGATCCAAGGTGGTGTATTGACAGGTGAAGTAAAGGATGTATTGCTCCTTGATGTTACCCCATTGAGCCTTGGTATTGAGACCATGGGCGGTGTGATGACCAAGATGATTGAGTCGAACACAACCATTCCTACCAAGAAGACCGAGACTTTCACTACCGCAGTTGATAACCAGCCGAGTGTTGAAATCAAGGTGCTTCAAGGTGAGCGTCCTATGGCTGCACAGAACAAGCAGATCGGTATCTTCCACTTGGACGGCATTATGCCAGCTCGTCGTGGTGAACCACAGATTGAGGTTACTTTCGATATTGATGCAAACGGTATCTTGAATGTTACCGCAAAAGATAAAGCAACCGGCAAGGAACAAAAGATTCGTATTGAGGCTTCGAGTGGTCTATCGGACGATGAGATCAAGCGTATGAAGGCTGAAGCAGAGGCTAATGCCGAGGCAGATAAGCGTGAGAAAGAGCGTATCGACAAACTGAACAAGGCGGATGCTACTATATTCCAAACCGAGAAACAGTTGAACGAACTGGGCGACAAGATACCTGCTGACAAGAAGGCACCTATCGAGGCTGCTCTCAAGAAACTGAAAGAGGCTTACGAGAAGAAAGATGCTGACGCTTGCGAGGCTGCTAACAACGAACTGATGACCGCATTCCAAGCCGCAAGTGCTGAGATGTACAACGCACAGAACGCCCAAGGTGGTGCACAAGGTGCTGACTTCTCGGGCGCACAGAACGGTGGATTCAACGGCAACGCTGGTTCGAACAACTCGAGCAACAACGGCAAGAACGACGGTAGCGCCGAGGATGTCGACTTCGAGGAAGTGAAGTAACACAGCAAGGTAACCCGCCACAAGTAACCGTGGCGTATCAATAAAAGAGACTGCCTAACAAATAGCGTTAGGCAGTCTCTTTGTTTGTTATAGGTATAGTTTGTTATTGGCATTGTTATAGGTATAGTCTATTATGGGCATCGCCTATCGTTATTCTCCGCAAATTTGCGGCGAATAATACCCTTTTTCACCGCAAGACTTGCATTTATGTCAAATAGTCCCTATCTTTGCCAGCGATATGTATCTATGGCAGCATAACGATTGGACGGCATTCTCGTGGGATGATAATAGTCTCATAACCTTATTAGGCGAGGTGCGCTACCGACAAGGACAACTGTTGGGACGCATGAGTATGCTTGGTATGGAAGGTGTGCAACGGCAGATGGATTCGCTGACGGAGGAGATTATAGGTTCGTCGCGTATCGAGGGCGTGGACCTCAATAGGGATAGTGTCCGATCCTCGTTAGCCCATCATCTCGGGGTAGATTTAGATATCGACCATACCCCAGACCATTACACCGAAGGGATTGTGTCTGTCATGCTGCAAGCCACGGAGAACTACAACGAACTTCTCACGGCGGAGCGACTCTTTGGTTGGCACGCTGCCTTATTCCCAACGGGATATAGTAACGGCTATAAGCTTACTGTCGGGTCTTGGCGCGTGGGAGACGAGCCTATGCAGGTGGTGTCAGGCCCTATGGGACGCCAGAAAGTGCACTATCAAGCACCGTCAAGCGACTTAGTGCCACCGATGATGGAAGCTTTCCTTCAGTGGATAAACACCGATGACGGCACCGATGCACTTATCCGTGCAGCAATAGCCCATCTATGGTTCGTCACTATTCATCCTTTTGACGATGGCAATGGGCGTATCACGCGCACTATCACCGAGATGATGTTGGCACGAGCCGACCAATCGTCACAACGATACTACAGTCTGTCGGCAGAGATCTTTCGCCGACGAAAAGAGTACTACGAAGTGTTGGAACGCACGCAGCACGGCGATAGCGATATTACGGCATGGGTTCATTGGTTCCTCACTGCCCTCAATGCATCGTTAGAAGAAGCGATAGCCACCACCGACCGTACCATACAGAAAACGGTTTTTTGGCAAAGTCATGATGGAGTCGTGTTTAACGAACGCCAGCGCAAGGTGTTGAATATGTTGTGGGACGGCTTTGAGGGGAAACTGAATACACAGAAATGGGCAAAGATAAACCATTGCTCACAAGACACCGCTTTGCGTGATATCCATGACCTGATAGTCAAAGGCATCCTCTGCAAAACCGACGACCACGGTCGAAATACCTCATACATCATACACCATACATAATACATCATACATCCATACATTTTTACATCATACATCCATACATAATATGAAACGCCTCCAGTTCCTAACCTGTATCCTGCTGCTTGTCTCCTGCGCCAAAGAGCCTCGACTTGTGTATGTGCAACCGAGGGTTATTTACACCCCACCAACGAGTAGTATCACTCCTCAGCAAACCGTCAAAGTCACGGAACCTGAGGATACCACTTTTTGTTTCTTAGGCATGGCGAAGGGTCGCGAGGAAAACTTTGATAAGTGTCCTGTGCCCGTCACGCTCAGTAACGTGCCCGAACTATACCGCAAGTACGATGTTACGCCTGTGAAGGGCACCGACCTTTATATGGTCTGCCCAAAGCAGATATACACCAATTCGCGCTATTTCACACGACTGCTTCGCTTCAAAGACAGCACACAGGTGGCCGCCATAACCTTTTACTGTTGCAATACGCCATATATCTTCAAACAAGGGAATAAGTATATGGTAGCGCTCAACTCACTTGCGACTACGAGTGGCTATAACACTTCCACTTTTACTTGTAAGACTCTCCTCTTGGATAAATCGCTGAAGGTAATCAAGACACGAGAGTATCGATACAAAGAGCAGCGTGATCCGTATTATGCGTGTGCCTATATCGATACGCTCGTGCAGAAAAAGAACTATTATACCTTTCGAATCATCAACTCTGGCTTCGATTCCGACGATTATTACGAGTATAATGGTCGCCTCTCCTACGACAACGTAGTGACCTCCTCCTCTCGCAAACAAGTGTTCGTCAACCACGAATGAATAACCGCTACGCTAAAAGACCGCTATCGCTGTCGGACCGCTGCGCTGTCAGATGACAGACCGCTACGCTAAAG
>CAYNMA010000070.1:9572-10875 GCA_964398075.1 uncultured Bacteroides sp.
CTAAAAGTCGGTAGACCATTGTGTTAACGGGCTCTTGATGCAGTAACTATGCCTTTGCCTCGATTTTTTTTTGCGTATTTCTACACTTTTTACGGCTCTTAGGTGTCTTTTCGACATTAGGTAAGCAGTTATAAACTCCACAAATGAGAGTTCATATTAGAATTGCACAGTTAGTCTCAATGTGTGACTTTGTTCCTATTTGTTTCAAGATAATAGTTGCCGCGTGTGGCTTGTGCGTAAGTTGTTAGGGCAATAGAGCAACAAAAAAAAGAAGAGACCGCTTGGAGGCAGTCTCTTCTTGATAGAATTATGTAAAACTAATTAGTCTACTTTTTGCGTTACGTTAGTCTACATTCAGTGTCACGCGGCGGAAGTCGGCGATGTTGACATTAGCCTTGCGAAGCACATCTTTAACAAGTTCTTTGTCCTCTGACATCACGTAGATCTGCTCTACGAGAGTCGACTCTTTCAAGAACTTATTTAGACGACCTTGGGCAATCATCTCCACCTTCTTCATGTTCAGGTTGTTAGCAGCCTCTTTGGCAACATTCGCTTTGATCTCACGAGCCAACTGTGCTTGCTCAGGTGTGAGCCAACCTTTAGCGGTGTTCGAGTCGATATGCTCATCGGTATCTACATGGGCAGGATTGATCTCCGCCTTACGGAGTGCGTTCTCAACAGCCTTGTTGACCTCGTCTTGTTGAGTCTTCTCAACAGCCACTTTCAACTCATGCTCTTTGATCTCGGCAGGAACATGGTCAGCGTCGAGTGCGATAGGAGCCATAGCGGCTACTTGCATTGCGATACCATGAACAATCTCCTCATCGGCATCAGCGTCGGCAGCCGAGACAAGCGTCGAGAGTTTGTTTCCGAGGTGGTTATAAGCGTCAACCTTTGGTGCAACCAAGAAAGCATAGTCGGAGAGTTCCATTTTCTCGCCCGTCACACCTGAACGCTCTGTAACCAAGTCAGCTACGGTGCGACCGTCTACCTTAACGGCTTTGAGTTCGTCGAGACTCTGTGGACGCTCAGCGATAGCGATCTCAAGGATCTTCTTTACCAAAGCGATGAAGTCAGCGTTCTTAGCGACGAAGTCGGTCTCGCACTTCACAGCCACGATAGCACCAAAGCCATCGACAGCCTTTGCGAATACGCAACCTTCTGATGCCTCACGGTCGGAACGCTTCGCAGCGATAGCCTGACCACGCTTACGCAATAGGTCTTTTGCTACCTCGAAGTCGCCATTAGCCTCTTCAAGGGCTTTCTTCACATCCATCATACCTGCGCCAGTGATGTCACGCAG
>CAYNMA010000070.1:10975-13067 GCA_964398075.1 uncultured Bacteroides sp.
GCCTTAGGAGCTTCAGCGGGTTTCTCTTCTGCTTTCTCTGCTTTCGCAGCACCCTTGCGGATACGTTGACGACGTGGAGCAGGAGCTTCACCGTCTGCGCTCTCTTGAGCAGCGTTCTCGTCAGCTTTCTCTACCTTACGCTCATCGAGTCCCTCTTGGATAGCACCGCAAACGGCGTTGAGGATAACCTCAATCGACTTGGTTGCGTCATCGTTAGCTGGGATAACGAAATCGATAGGTGTTGGGTCGGAGTTAGTATCTACGATACCGAACACTGGGATACCCAAACGGAGAGCCTCACGAACGGCGATATTCTCTTTGCATACATCGACAACGAACAATGCAGATGGGAGACGAGTAAGGTCGGCAATAGAACCGAGGTTCTTCTCGAGTTTCTCGCGTTGACGAGTGATCTGCAGTTTCTCACGCTTCGAGATGTTATCGAATGTGCCGTCGGTCATCATCTTGTCGATGTTCGACATTTTCTTCACAGCCTTACGGATGGTAGGGAAGTTGGTGAGCATACCACCAGCCCAACGCTCTGTGATGTAAGGCATGCCGATCTCTTTTGCTTTCTCAGCAACAACCTCTTTGGCTTGTTTCTTGGTAGCCACAAAGAGGATACGACGACCGCTCTTTGCGATGTTCTTAAGAGCCTCAGAAGCCTCTTCTACCTTGATGACCGTCTTGTTGAGGTCAATGATGTGAATGCCATTGCGCTCCATAAAGATGTAAGGAGCCATAGCAGGATTCCATTTGCGCTTGAGGTGACCGAAGTGTGCGCCAGCCTCGAGCAGTTCATCGAAGTTTGTTCTCATAATGAAATGAATTGTTTAATTTGTTATTATTTAGTCCAACTCTCTTGCTTTATAGTGCATCGTGCCACTATATCAGCACAACAGGCGAGAACTGCCTTGTATAAAGCAAAAGAATCCTGCAGTAGTCCAAATGGAGTCTGCAGGATTTGTAGGAACGGTTTAACGTTTACTGAACTGGAAGTGCTTACGGGCCTTTGGTTGACCTGGTTTCTTACGCTCAACCTCACGAGAATCACGAGTCATGAAACCTTCTGCTTTCAGTACAGGTTTGTCCTCAGGATTGATCTTAACCAAAGCACGAGCGATAGCGAGACGAAGAGCCTCTGCTTGTCCTTTGAAACCACCACCATCAAGGATAACGGTGATATCGTACTTCTCAGCAACACCCAACTTGTTCAATGGCTGCTTAACAATATATTGTAGAATGGACGAAGGGAAGTAAACCTCAAGGTCTTTCTTGTTGATAGTGATCTTGCCTTGTCCTTCTGTAACGAAAACACGAGCAACAGCGGCTTTTCGTCTACCTAAAGCATTTATCATTTCCATTTGCTTATTATTTAAGGGTGTTCAAATCGATTTGTTTGGGTTGCTGTGCTTGCATGTTATGCTCTGCACCAGCGAAGACATAGAGATTGTCGATAAGGCGGTCGCCAAGACGGTTCTTAGGGAGCATACCTTTTACAACTTTCTTGATGAGGCGATCAGCGCCTTTGTTCTTGAGTACCTCAGGAGTATACTCGCGCTGACCACCAGGATAACCGGTGTAGCGAATATAGGTACGACCACTCCATTTGTTGCCAGTCAACGCAACTTTGTCGGCATTGATGATGATGACATTATCACCGCAGTCAACATTAGGGGTGAAACTTGGTTTGTACTTGCCGCGTAAAAGCTTGGCAACCTTTGAGCACATACGACCCAATACCAAGTCGGTAGCATCAATCAAGACCCACTCTTTTTGAGCGGTAGCCTTGTTCACCGACAGGGTTTTGTAACTTAAAGTATCCACTTTGTTTAGTTTTATCGGTCCGGCCTACAGACATCTTACCACTGCACAACCGAACGTACGTTATTAATAATAAATTAGTTATCGTGCTTGCGCACCTCCGCATCAAAACGGCTTGCAAAGGTAAGGCTTATTTTTTGTCTGTGCAAGTGTTCCCGCGAAAAAATGTCAAGCAATCAAGTATTTTCCGTTTTACCACTACCGCACAATAGCGTTCTTGATCGTCTCAATGATATACGCCACATCCTCATCGCTGACCATAGGACCA
>CAYNMA010000071.1:0-13028 GCA_964398075.1 uncultured Bacteroides sp.
AGTTGTTTATCAAGGGCAAAAGTACAAAATTTGAATGATATACACAACTAAGCAGGCCGCAATGGTCGCCTGCATTGGGTTGTTTATCAAGGGCAAAAGTACAAAATTTGAATGATATACACAACGCGCTTTGTATTTTTCGTTGAGTTTATCTAGTTGTTTATCAAGGGCAAAAGTACAAAATTTGAATGATATGGACGAATATTCATGTATAAATGTATGGCTGCGCTGACGGACGACAGATTTTAATGGGATAGTGGGCAGAGTAAAAAGAAAGGGGCGAGACGTTAGTCCCTCCCCAAATGTTTACACAACGGAAAAATCCTTATTGTGTATATCATTCAAATTTTATGCGGCAAAGATACGGTCATTTTTCCGAACCTCCAAATATTTGTCGTAAATTTTTGTTTTATCAAATAAATACTATATCTTTGCGCAATAAAAATAATATTATGGCAACGCGCAAAGTACTTGGATTGGATTTAGGAGTAGGTTCGATTGGTTGGGCACTATTACAGATGGATGATGATAAGCCTCAGCAGATAGTGGCATTGGGCAGTCGAATCGTACCCATTAGCAATGATGATAGTGATCAATTTCAAAAAGGACAAGCCATTACCAAGAATGCAGACCGCACGCAACGTCGTACGGCTCGCAAGGGTTATGACCGTTATCAACAGCGTAGGACACTGCTCACGGAGGCACTTCGTCAGCGCAATATGCTTCCACAACGCATGGATGAAAATGTGATTGACCTTTGGCATCTGCGTGCAAGGGCGGCATCGGAACAGATAAGCCTGACAGAACTCGGGCGTGTGCTGTATCATATCAATCAAAAACGAGGTTACAAGCATGCCAAGGCGGATAATAGTGGAGATAAGAAACAGACGGACTATGTAAAAGAGGTCAATGGTCGTTTTGAGGCACTTCATGCTATGGGCAAGACACTCGGACAATATTTCTATGAACAACTGCGCGATACGGCAGTGAAAAACGACAATGGTGGGATTTATTACACTTTTCGTATTCGTGGTTTAGTCTATCCGAGAAAGGCGTATATTGAGGAGTTTGAGCAGATAATGCGCGTTCAGCAGCAGTATTATCCGGAGGTGCTGACTGACGCTTTTATTAAGGATTTGCGAGATGGTATTATCTTCTATCAGCGGCCACTGAAGTCGTGTAAGCACTTGGTTGGTTATTGTGAGTTTGAGAAGAAAGAGTATACCCGTGCCGATGGAAAGAAGTATATCTCAGGTCCTAAATGTGCACCACGTACTTCGCCTTTGGCACAACTCTGTGCGATGTGGGAGATGGTGAATAACATTACGCTGACCAATAAAAACAACGAGAAGTTTGTGATGACGCTTGAGCAGCGGCAAAAGATGGTGGATTTTCTCAATGAGCACGAGAAGATGGGGTTGAATGACATGCGGAAGATCCTTGATATTACTCAGAAAGACGGTTGGTGGGCAGGAAAGGCTATTGGTAAGGGATTGAAAGGGAATAGTACCTTGGCGCAGATACGCAAAGCGCTCAACGGTAAGTATGAAGATCTGCTGCAGATGAAATTAGAGTATGAAGATTCTCAAGTGGATATCAGTACGGGCGAGTTAATACAAGCCGTTAGTCCAAAAGTAGAGAACATACCTTTGTTCCGTTTGTGGCATGTGTTGTATTCGATCGATAATGAGGATGAGTTGCGCAAGACACTAATCAAACAGTTCGGTATCACTGACGAGGCTGTTTTGGAGGCTTTGTGCCAGATTGACTTTGTGAAACCTGGTTACGCCAATAAGTCGCATAAGTTCATTCGTCGACTACTGCCATATTTGATGGAGGGCTACCAATATAGTGAAGCGTGTGAGATGATAGGTGTTAACCACTCAAACAGTCTGACCAAAGAGCAGAACGATGTACGAGTGCTGTTGGAGGAACTCCCGCTATTGGAAAAGAATGCGTTGCGTCAGCCGGTGATAGAGAAGATTCTTAACCAGATGATCAATGTGGTGAATGCACTGCGTGAACGGTATGGTGAGATTGATGAGATTCGTGTGGAACTTGCTCGTGAATTGAAGCAGAGTAAAGATGAGCGCGAAGGGACATATAAACGCAATAATGAGAATGAACGTGAGAATAAGACTATCTCTGACCGACTGAAAGAAGAGGGTCTCACACCTACTCGCAACCGTATTCAGCGTTATAAGATGTGGAGACAATTTGACAAACTTTGTCCTTATTGTGGTGAGACCATCACAGACGCAGAGTTCAAGAATGGTGAAGCCGAGATAGAGCATATCATTCCGCAGAGTGTACTCTTTGACGACAGTTTCAGCAATAAGATATTGGCACACCATAAATGCAATAGCGACAAGAATAACCTTACGGCTCGTGAATACATGGAGCAGAAAGGTGAAGCCGAAGTGACGCGTTATATCAATTTGGTGAATAAAGCCAAAGAGGATGGAAAGATAAGTAAGACCAAATGGGAGCATTTACTTTGGCGCAAAGAAGATATTCCACAAGACTTTATTGACCGCCAACTTCGTCAAAGTCAGTATATAGCACGAAAGGCGGTAGAGATACTGAAAGCGGGTTATCGTAATGTCTATACCACGAGTGGTAATGTGACCGATTTCTTGCGTAGCGAATGGGGCTATAATGAGGTGTTGGAGTTGCTCAATCTGCCGAGGTATAAGGAAGTGGACGATATGACGGAGTGGAACGAGGCAAAGCATCGAGAGAGTATTATCGGTTGGACTAAGCGTATGGACCACAGACACCACGCTATTGATGCTGTGACTATTGCCCAGACCAGTCAGAGTGTTATTCAACGCTTGAATACCTTAAATGCCTCTCGTGAGCAGATGTTTGATGAGGTACAGAAAGAGGCTGCCAAGCAACATTTCAACGAGAAGAAGTCGCTTCTGCAAAAATGGGTAGATACACAAGCACACTTGCCGGTATCGGCAGTGAAAGAGGCGGCAGATGGTATTCTTATCTCGTTCCGTGCAGGTAAACGCGTGACAACACCTGCCAAACGAGCCGTATATCATGGTGGTAAACGAATCGTGGTGCAGACAGGACTGCAAGTGCCACGTGGGGCATTGTCTGAAGAAACTGTATATGGTAAGCAAGGCGATAAGTACGTAATCAAATACCCTCTTACGCACCCGAGTATGAAACCTGAGAACATCATTGACCCGACTATTCGTCAGTTGGTGATATACCGGATCCAAGCCAATGGCGGTAATCAAAAGACTGCTTTTGCCGAACCTCTGTATTCGGCTAAGGGTATGGAGATAAAGAGTGTGCGTTGCTTCACAGGACTGAAAGATGAATCTATGCGTGCCGTGCGTTGCAATGAACGAGGTGAAGGTGTTGGCTTCGTCAAAATGGGCAACAATCATCATATTGCTATCTACAAAGATAAAGATGGCAAATATCAGGAGCAGGTTGTTTCTTTCTGGGATGCGGTAGAATGCAAACACTATGGTGTGCCAGTGGTTATTGATAATCCTAAGTCGGTATGGGATAACCTAATCAATTCCGATTTGCCTCAAGAGTTTTTGGAGACCTTGCCGCATGACGATTGGCAGTTTGTGGTTTCTATGCAGCAGAATGAGATGTTTATTCTCGGTATGGAGAATGGCGAATATACTACTGCGATGGAGAATAAGGACTATCAGACTCTGAATAAGTATTTGTATAGGGTGCAGAAGTTGGGCGCAGGAATTTATTATTTCCGTTACCACACAGAAACAAGTGTGGATGACAAGTATAATGACAAACTAAATCCTACTATTAGTATTAAACTATTAAAACTTAAACGAATAGCCAGTATTGGATCGTTGTTTGCACAGCATCCTCACAAGGTCCGCATTAACATTCTCGGTGAGATATCCGAGTTGTAATACCATAACTTAACCAGAGCCAGGAGTAGGTATATCCGTACTCTTGGCTCTTTTAATATCTATATACCATGATAAAGCGAGTACTATGTTTCACGAACCCCGCTTACCTCAGCCTGCACGACTGTCAGCTGGTGGTAGAGCAACCCGCAGCAGACCCGCCTGTGCCTAAACGCACTATCCCTATTGAGGATATTGGTGTGGTTATTCTCGAACACAAACAAATCACTTTCACTTTGGCGCTTACGGCAGCACTTCTTGACAACAACTGCGCCATCATTACCTGCAATGACTATCACCTGCCGACAGGATTATTGTTGCCGTTGGATGGGCATAACCTGCAGAGTGAGCGCTATCAAGAGCAGATAAACGCTTCGGAACCGCTGCGCAAGCAGTTGTGGCAACAAACAGTCAGCAGTAAGATTCGTTCTCAAGCCTACGTGCTGAGTAAGATACTTGTTGAAAACAGGAATATGCTCACTTGGGCATCTTCGGTGCGTTCGGGTGATGCAGATAATCTAGAAGGGCGTGCTGCAGCCTATTATTGGAAGAATGTGTTTGGTGATACTACATTCGTGCGAGGACAGTTTGAGGATATTCAAAACGCTATGCTCAACTATGGTTATTCGGTGGTGCGGGCGATGATGGCACGTTCATTGGTGGCGGCGGGATTATTGCCGACTTTGGGTATTCACCATCACAGTCGCTACGATGCTTATTGCCTTGCAGACGATATCATGGAGCCTTATCGGGCTTTTGTGGATTTGAAGGTATTGGAGTTATTGCCGTTATATAAGGATAGTGAGACTCTTACGCTGGTTATCAAGCGAGATCTGCTTTCGATAACTACTACTGATGTGATTATCGAGGGACATCGCAGTCCGATGATGATTGCGATGCAGACCACGGCAAACAGTGTGCGACAGTGCTTTTCGGGCGAAGCACGGAAGGTTATCTATCCCGATTGGTGATGGCAACACGTTTTAGCGAGTACCGTATTATGTGGGTGTTTGTACTTTTTGACCTGCCAACAGAGACCAAGAAAGATAGGAAAGAGTATGCCCAATTCCGCAAACGCTTACAGAAAGACGGTTTCGAGATGTTTCAGTTCTCATCGTATATTCGTCACTGCCCGAGTGCCGAGAATGCCGATGTGCATATCAAACGAGTGAAGAACAGCCTGCCACCTCATGGAAAAGTGGGGATACTGCGTATCACGGACAAACAATTTGGTGATATAGAAGTTTTTGACTGTCAGAAAGAGACTATTGTCAATCCACCACCGCAACAGTTGGAGTTGTTTTGAGAGGGGCGGATTTGGCAATCGTTTTAGTTTCCTTTGCACTGCGTGCAAGAAAAATGGAGAAATTTTCGAAAGACATGGATAGACCTGCGAAAATTACAGAAAATGGACGAAAGCTGATGGCTCCTTCCTTGCCACTGCGTGGCAGAGAAATGAAGAGAAAAACTTGCACTGCATGCAAGAGAAATGAATAGAACTCCTATAATATCTCCTGCTCGCTTCGCTCACAAGAAATAAAGGAAATGAAAGGAAGATGTTTTAGAAGTTGGTTTCTTTTGCCCTTTAAGTGAGAACACAATGTTTCCTGAAACTTTTGAATCTTCTATAAGTCTCTCCCAATCGTGGCAGAGACTATATCTCAGCCTGCAAAATGACCTATAGCCTGCAAAATGACCTATAGATCTATCCTAGTATGTTAGTCTAGTTCTTTGAGAGTGCCATTGGCTTTCAGGTAGCGTGGATGAGGTTGGAACAGAGGAGAGGAGATGTCCCAATCGTCGTGCGAGTATGCTTCTGGCAGTATGATATCTGTTTGACCACAGATGGTGTAGAATATGTTCTCGGCGTTGATAGGTGAGTGGGTGTGCGCTGAGAGGGTAGCCACTTTGTCACTAAAAGTCTGTTGGTAAGCATCGGAATACCAGAATAGGCATGGCACATGATATTCGTTTGAGTCACATATTAGTCCATGCCAACAATGCGACTCGGATATTGTTTCGCCGTGGTCGGATATATACCAAAGGGCACTTGTGCCTCTGTTTTTCAGTGTATCAATGAGATTATTCAGTAGATAATCGGTGTAGAGTATCGAGTTGTCGTAAGAATTGATATACGACTCCTCACTTTTGTTTTGAGGTTCGGAAAGGCTATTGGGGTTCCAGTATCTAAAAGCCTCTGGGCAATTCTCGAAATAGAAGTGTGAACCATGAAATTGGAACATGATAAAAGTCTTCTCATGTGCTTGCGAGATAGAGTCGATAGCCGTAATCACATCGGCATCTGTGTAGGCTTCTACAGCGTAGTCGACATTTTGGTAGAGGTATTCAGCAGAGGGTTGCATGAATAGTCCTTGTTTTATTACTACTGTAGTAAATCCGTTTTCCTTGAAGGGCTGGATGATACTTTTCTCAGTGTATGATGGTGTTTCGTCTTGGGTAGTTGCCCGAGTGATTATGATAGGTATAGAGATAGCCGTTGAGCAACCACCGGTATAGTAGTCATCGAAGGCGATGATATTGGACTGTTGTCCTAAGAGCGGTGTAGTATTGCGTTGATATTGCCCATAGAGTCCAAAGTTGCTATAGCGAACGGATTCGCCGATTGCTAAGACGTATGTTTCTTTGCCCTCAATGGGTCGGCGTGTGGAGTTAAAGACAAAGTCGTTGGCTTCATGAATCCGTTTCGTTTGACGGATTGCGACTTTAGCGTGGTGGAACATATTCATTGGCGGTACAGATAGAACGCTAAAGAATAGGTCTACCTTGTAGGCTTGGAAGTTGGTAAAGTCTTCACGATGGTCGTAGGGAAGGAGTGAGACTATCATGAGTGCGGCACAAAGACCGAAGTTGGTTAGTCGCAGTTTCAATGCGGGAATGCTTGAGTGGCACAAGAGTATGCATATCCCGACGAATACAAAGAGTAGGGGGATGAGATAGGCAAGTGCGATAAGGTTGTTCGATGCAAAAGCGCTGCATTCTTCGGGCGTTGTGGTGACAAATGCGAGAAAATGGTCTCTTCCCATATAACATCCGTAGGTTAGTACCATCACTAGTTCCGTTAGTGCGGTAATAGCAAATATCGAGAGGAGTATGATGCTGGTAGGTTTGTTGCGGATGAGAAGTATTGTCGAGACGATAGCTGCACCTATCATGAAAGAGCGTAGAGCATCTAAGAAGGTGCTGTCGGTACTACAGAAACATTGTTTGACAAATACAGGTATGAACAAGAATAGGACGAATAGGAGAAAAGCGCAGAGATAGCGCCATTGGGACTTCGAGTTGAATAGCATAATGAATGTTTTAGTGCAATGCTATCCATCTCGGGCGTTAGGGATAGGACATAAAGAAAGTGTGAACACATCTTTTTCGCACTCACAGGAAGCGTCGGAGAAACCTGCCAATCTACTAAGACACATTCACACCTAAATGGTGCAAATTATGTAGATTGTAGGAGTACTCTCGTCTCCGTAAATGCTTAGTACTATTCCTTATCAGAGAAAATAGTTTTCGACGCTTTTTCTTTGAGTGCGAAATAATAGCCAATGCTTGTTAATTATATGTCTTGCATCGGAATGGATGCAGCGGAAAGTTGTTACTCTTCCACGCTGCAAATGTAGATGTTTTTTGTGAGATAAGCAAAAGGAGTAATTTTCCGCTTGGCCTTTGAATGTTTTTCCTTGCCACTGCGTGGCAGAAGAGACTCCTGCTCGCTTCGCTCGCGAGAAATTAAGGAAATGAAAGGAAGAATGGGGACTATGTAGTTGAGTGTTGAGGGTTTAGCACAGTAGAGAGTGGAAAGGTGAGAGGGGAATGATAGGACTAATGGGGCGAATAGGGTGCATAGGACTAATAAGGCGGATAGGACTAATAGACTGATAAGACTGATGTGGATAATGGGAGGAATGAGGTTGGTTTTTGGGGAGCTGAATATTTTTGAAGGAGGCGTTTGTGTATTTATATAAATAGTTGTACCTTTGTACCGTGCAAATTTGCCCTTGCCATGATGCTGAAACTAGTTGAAAACAAGATGGACTTCTTTGAAACAGTATCGGTTTCTTGAAACAAGACTTCTTGATAATCTAGCACTCGAGATGGACCTTGGTATAGGCAGATGAACCTCGATTAGGCTGAGCACACAAGATAAAAACTAGAGAAACAAGATAGACTAATATATGTCCATTAACTCAATCTTTTCGATTTTCCTCCCAAAGGAGGATAAGTTTTTTCCTCGCTTTCAGCAAGTGTCGAAAAACATAGTAGAAGGTGCGGATTTGTTCGCACAGATGATATCAGAGACTGACCCTGCCAAGCAAAACGAGTTTTACACTCGTATCAAGACGCTTGAGACGGCTTGCGACGAGATAACGCAAGAGATATTTGCTGAATTGAACGATACATTTGTAACACCTTTTGACCGAGAAGACATGCACGAGTTGTGCGACACGGTGGATGATGTGATGGATTGGATCAACTCTTCGGCTAAACGCACAATACTCTATCAGCCTAAGTCGATGCCGAATAAGGCAATGCACATGGCGGAGATTATCTTGGAAGATGCAAAGGCTATCAATACGGCTTTTCAAGAGTTGAAGACCATCAATAAGAAACCTGAGGTGGCGCTTGCACAGTGCGAGAAACTGCATAAGTTGGAGCATGAAGGTGATGACGTCTACGACAACTTCGTGAAGGACTTGTTTGAGACGGAGGATGATGCACGCGAGCTTATCAAGATAAAAGAGATAATGTCGTGTATGGAAGAGGCCACCGACCGTGCTAACCGCGTGGGCAAAACGCTTAAGACTATTATCGTAAAGTACGCATAAACAACAATCCCTACTTAGTGTTTTACTAAGTGGGGATTTATTTTCTCTATTACTTTTTTTACTATGGGTTTACTCATCACCATTATTGTTCTTGCCATCTGTTTCGATTTCATCAATGGTTTTCACGATAGTGCCAACTCGATTGCTACGGTAGTATCGACTAAGGTGTTGCGACCTTTTATTGCCGTTGTTTGGGCAGCCGTATTTAACTTCATTGCTTTTTTTATTGCGAAGTATGTGATAGGTGAGTTTGGCGTGGCGCAGACGGTGCAGAACACGGTGGTAGAGGAGTCGGTTACGCTTCACTTGCTTGTAGCGGGTATGGTGGCTGCTATTATTTGGAACTTGCTGACATGGTGGAAAGGTATTCCTTCTTCTTCGTCGCATACCTTGATAGGTGGATTGATGGGTGCTGCTATTGCTGCACAAGGTTGGAATGCGGTGCATTGGGGAACGGTTGGGTTCATTGCCTTGTTCATATTCTTGGCGCCGTTGATAGGTTTCGTTTCGGGTAATATCATTGCTATTTTGACCTATTGGATTGCCAAGCGTGTTAAGCCTCACAAGGCGGATAAATGGTTTAAGGGATTACAACTGCTCTCGTCGGCGGGATTGAGTATTGGTCACGGTCTGAACGATTCGCAGAAGGCGATGGGTGTAGTGGCTTGTGCGTTTATGGCTTATTGCAATACCTACCATGTGGAGTTGGCAAATTTGCCTCATTGGTTAAAGCCGATGGATTGTCTGCCTGTGTCTGAGTGGGTGCCCTTTGCTTGTTTCTTTGCTATGGCGATAGGTACGATGTCGGGCGGTATGCGTATCATCAAGACGATGGGTAATAAGATAACGAAGTTGACGCCTGTGGAAGGGTTCTGTTCGCAGACCTCGGGTGCGATAACGCTTTTGATAACGGAGATGCTGAAGGTGCCTGTGTCGACCACGCATGTGATAAGTGGTGGTATCATGGGTGTGGGAGCCGTGAAACGGTTGTCGGCTGTGCGTTGGGGTGTGACACTTGAACTGCTGACGGCGTGGATTATCACTATTCCTATCAGTGCCTTGATTGGGGCTGCTGTCTATGGGGTGATGTCTTTGTTCCTGTAGGATGATTCCCTTGCCACTACGTGGCAGAGAAATAAAGAGAAAGACTTGCACTGCGTGCATGAGAAATAAAGAGAACTCCTGCTCGCTGCGCTCACGAGAAATAAAAGAAAGTCTTTTATTAGGACTCCTTTTTCAAGTGCCTATCGATTTTCGCAGAGGTGGCGGATTAGTTGTACGATGGTGTTGATGTCGATATGGGTTGTGTTGATGCAGAGGTCGTAGTTGGAAGCGACGCCCCAATGACCGTTGGTGTAGAAATTGTAGTATGCAGCTCTCTGTTTATCGGTTTTCTCGATTAGTTCTTCGGCTTGTTTGAAAGAGATATTCATTCGCTGTTCTAAACGATGGATTCGTTCGTCTATATCGCAGGAGAGGAAGATATTAAGACAGTCGGGGTGATTGCGCAAGATATAATCGGCACAACGACCCACAAAGATACAATTGCCTTGTTCTGCCAATTGGAGGATGACCTGACTTTGTATTTGGAACAGCTCTTGTTTCCCGCTGCCAATGGCATACATATAGGGGTTGCATACTTCGTCGACTTGTGCAAAAAGGTTGGGGTCGAAGTTGCTGGCTTTGGCTGCTTCGGCAAGTAGTTCTTTGTCGTAGTAAGTCAATGACATTTCTTTTGCTAAGGCTTTGCCAACGGCTCTACCTCCTGCTGCGAGTTCTCTACCGATGTTGATTATCATAATTAGTTGCTTTAGGGATGTTCTAAAAAATCTGCTTGCAAAGATAATGACTTTTTCGTAATTTCGCACGCTCAAACAAGAAAGACTCCAAGGAGATGAAAAAAAGTATATTGTTAGGTATTAGTTTAGGTATTGGCATAGCGTTGCAGGCTCAGGATGCGCTTATTAACAAGATTATTTCGAACGACTGCACGAAGAATGCGAATGTGAGTGTGTATGTGCAGAACTTATCGACAGGAAAAGAGATCGTATCATATCGTTCGCAATCGGTTGTTCCGCCTGCATCTGTAATGAAGGTTATCACGACTGCCACAGCATTGGAGTTGTTGGGTGAAGATTTTCGTTTTGCTACTTATTTGGAGACAGATGGAAAGATAGAGAATGGTGTGCTGAAGGGCAATCTCTATATTCGTGGTACAGGAGATCCAACCTTGGGCAGTGAGAAGGTAGGCAATAAGTTATTCTTGATTGATTGGGTGCGTGTCTTGAAGCGTTTAGGTATACAAAAGATTGAGGGCAATGTGATATCGGATGCGTCTTTCTTTGATGCTGAGGCTATCAATCCGCAATGGATATGGGAAGATATAGGTAACTATTATGCACCTGGAATTTATGCTTTGCCTTATTTGGACAACACGCTGCATGTGCAGCTGCGCAGTACCGCCATAGGTAGTAAAGCGGATGTGGTAAAGACTACACCTTATATAGAAGGTCTGACGATTGAGAGTTTTGTTCGTTGCACCTCAATCATGGGCGATGGGGCTTATATTCATGGGGCCCCGTATAGTAACAGCCGTTATATAGTGGGGAGTGTGCCGAGTAATCAAGGGATGTTTGGAGTGAGGGGTGATATACCTAATCCGCCGTTGTTGCTGGCGCAGCATTTGTGTAAACAGTTGCGTGAAGCGGGGGTGACGATAACGGGTAAACCTGATTATATCCGTGAGTCGGCAGGAAAGACGACTCGAAGTGTTCTGTATACGCATCAGTCGGAGCCGTTATCGACTATTATCAAGGAGGTTAATCTGCATTCGAATAACTTGTATGCGGAACAGGTGTTCCGTTACTTAGGAAGTCTAATGTCGACGCCATGTACGATAGCCCATTCTGCAGAGGTAGAGCGTAACTGTTGGCATAATAGGGGTGTGCTGCTCAATCCGATGTTTATTCAAGACGGTTGTGGCTTGGCACCACAAGATGCATTGTCGGCTGAGACATTGATACGGGTGCTGTCGTATATGTGGAAGAGTGACCATCGGAAGGCGTTCTTGGCTTCGTTGCCAATAGCGGGTCAGACTGGAACTGTTAGGTCGTTTTTGGCGGGTACGGCACTTCAAGGAAAGGTGTATGCAAAGAGTGGTACGACCTCTCGCATCAAGAGTTATGCGGGATATATCATGATGCCGAATAATGAGGTGTTGGTGTTTGCCGTTATTGTCAACAATGCCAATTGCAAGCCGAAAGTGGTGCAACATATCATAGAAAACTTCTTGATTAATGTATATCAGGCAAACCAATAGTACGAACACGTTGCTGCGTGAACTATCCTCCGAGCAAACGTTGGCGGAGGGGTATACTATCTACACTGATTATCAGAGTTCGGGTCGAGGGCAGCAAGGCAACTCCTGGGAAAGCGAAGATGGTAAGAATCTGCTTTTCTCGACCTTGTTTTGCTTGCGAGATATACCTATTCATCGACAGTTTTTGCTGTCGGAGATGGTGCCATTGGCAATAGTGGAGGTGCTGAATAGGTATGCCGATGGGTTTCGTATCAAGTGGCCGAACGATATCTATTGGAAGGACTTGAAGTTAGGTGGGATACTGATAGAACATTTCTTGCAAGGCGATTGCTTGCAACGAAGTATTGTGGGGGTTGGACTTAATGTGAATCAGACGATGTTTGTGAGCAATGCACCTAATCCTACCTCGTTGAAGAATATTTTAGGCAGGGATGTAGACAGAGAGCAATTGCTGCAAGAAATACTCGATGAATTCAAGAAAATGCGTGAGTTATTGCATCAAGAAAAGGTGCTAAAAGAGCGTTATATGCAGCACTTATATAGGCGTGAGGGGTATTATCCTTATGTGGAAGTGGCATGTTCGGCAGCGCCTATGCAGATTGCGCAGCACGATGTGGATGGCAGTTTCTTGGCTCGTATTGCCGATGTTACGGATACGGGTTGCCTTGTGCTGCAAGATGAACAAGGTGCAATGCATACGTATCATTTTAAGGAAATTCGGTATATCGTGGCGAAGGGTTCTTAATCTCCTGTTCGCACTACGTTTCTTGCCACTGCGGTGGAATTTTCCTTGCCACTGCGTGTGATTATTCCTTGCCACTGCGTGGCAGAGAAATATAGAGAAAGTAAAAGAAATAAAAAGAACTCCTGCTCGCTGCGCGAGCGAGAAATAAAAGAAATAAAGGAAAGGGATTTTTGGGGGAACTAGATGTTCTAGATGAACTAGAAGTTCTAGAA
>CAYNMA010000072.1:0-12958 GCA_964398075.1 uncultured Bacteroides sp.
AAAATTCTGACACATTCAACAATTGTCTGAAAATTCTGACGCATTCAACAATTGTCTGAAAATTCTGACACATTCAACAATTGTCTGAAAATTCTGACACATTCAACAATTGTCTGAAAATTCTGACGCATTCAACAATTGTTTGAAAATTATGACAAATATCAATAGTTTAGTCAAATAGTTAAACTTTATTTTTTTTGGCAAAACACTTGACAAATACAACTTGAAATGCTATAATAATGATAACAAAAGAAAAGAGGTATAAATAAATGGATAGCTCATAGGAAGTCAGATGGATATGACGCACATTGATAATTTAATATTACAGTCTTTATTAGGCACTACACACTTTAGTCACTAAATGAAAAAACGATGTTTAGTCACTAAACAAAAACAATGTTTAGTCAACTAAACAAAAATGAAAGGTGGTATAATTATGAAGAACGAAATTGAAAAATTTGATATAATAGCAATGAATGGAAAAAATGAAAGTCTGACCTTTTATGACCCAACGCTCATAGAGCATACAAGACACATCATGCAATTAAGAGATGCCGGCAACTACGCGATGTTAGGTATTGCATATGAATTTGGTGAGATGGATAAAGACGAATCATATGCACGTGCCGGTTTTAAATCCGTTGCTGACTATGGTTTAACAGTTTTCGATTATAAAAGGTCTACAGTATCACTATATACCAAAGTTGGTAAATATTTTTTGGTTAAAACGGAAGACGGTTTTGATATTGATGAAAGGTTGCCAAAACTAACAGTATCTCAAATGATTGAGTTATTGCCATTAGTTGACGAAAACGGACAAATCGACGATGTTGTAGAAGCATTTCAAACAAGCAGACTTAATTCAAGAATGACAACCAAAACGCTAAGAGATTCGGTAAAAGGCATTAAGGGAATTCCCACAAAAGCATCTGCAGATGATAAAGAGCATAAGGAGCCTGTAAATGTGTCAGGTAAAAGCACAGAAGCTGTAGAATCAATTATTAATAGTAGCGATAGCGATTTCGTAAAGTTAGCAAAAATAGTATCTGCATTTGATTTCACAGCGTTGCATTCTAAAGAAGAGGTTGAAACAATTGCGAAGGCTTGCGATATAATGAGTGAAACTATAAGTGCAATTCAGGCAAAATTGAATGAATATCTATAATCAATAGTTAATAAATCCACCATGTTTAGTCAACTAAACATGGTGGATAAAAAAAAACGAATGGAGAACAAAAAAATGAAGGGTCAGGTTACAAGAATCAAAAAAGATGAAATGAGAAGTGTACGTACAGAGTTAATAGACGATTTTATGAGAAGATGCTTTGTTTGTGATTATTCAAACAAACATTCAGTAATAACAGAAATCGAACGAATGTCAGGTGTTTTAACATCTGTAGTTATAAGACGGCTAATTAGAAGTGCAAGCCCTATTGAGTTAGCAACATACGTTAAAGACGGTTTTGAAATGGTAGGTGCTATGATAATTAAGAATAGTACAATGTGCAATAAAGATATGGTCGAATGTCTATCAATTGTGGAAAGGGCTGCTACAGGTTTGATTGGAGATTTAGGATTCGATTTAAATGACCTATTATAATATCTAATTAATAATTAACAAATCCACCATGTTTAGTCAACTAAACATGGTGGATAAAAAAATAAAAAAACGAATGGAGATTAAAAAAAATGAGAAATTTTAAAGAAATCGCAAAGGCACAGACAACATTATCGGAGGTTATGAATAATAAGGAAAAGGTAACAAATGATTATTTGATTAACGAGTATCCAAATGGGTTCACAATTACAAATTTCGATTTCATCCGTTCTAATAAGGATAGTGGAAGATATGCTGTATATAATATCGCAGAGAATAGCAATATTTTCGCATCTGCCGGCACAGTTTTAAATCGAATTTTTGAAGATTTTGTAGAAGAATATAATGGCGACGTATATACAGCATCAAACGAACTTAAAAAATACGGAGGACTAAAGGTGAAATTATCACATGGTCATACGCGAAAAGGTAATAATGTAATTTTAGTTGATATTCTGTAAAAAATTTTTTTAAAAAAGTGACTAAACAAAAAAAGCAATAGTTATTAATAACTATTGCTTTTTTGTTTAGTCAACTAAATAAGGAGATTGATATATGAATCCATTTGAAATTATTAAAAGATTATTAGGCAGTGCCTATAAAGGAACAAATAAAACAAAATTAGACTTTTGGGATAATGATACACAAAAGAAAATAGAAGAGGAAAATTATAAAATAAAACAATCTCAAAAGTTTAATCAAACAAAAGAAAAAATATTAGGTACAATAGCAGATATATACAAATATGCGGTAGATGCAGATGATTTGTATTATACTTTAGTAGCAAATAATTTACAAAACGTACCCGCATGCGACGCACACGACGAATCATTTGTAGAAGCATACTACACTTTATATGATAATATAAATTTATTATATTATAATAATGATGATTCGTTTAGTCAACTAAAGGAATTATCGAATAACATCCCGGAATTAGCAACTAAAATTCAAACATTTTTAAATGAACCAACATCTGATTTAAATGAAGCTATATTATGGGATGCAAAATTTAATAAAGCAATGCATGATCATTTGCAATTCGGTAATAATGATTCTGATTTAACTTTATCGGAAGTAATGCGCGCATTTAGAAATTGGCAGTCACAAGCACAAATCGCTATTGACATGTTTGGCTCAAAACGATTGATAAATGCAACATATGAAGCAGTTATTGAAGGTCAAGACGCGATGATGTACATACAAGAAATATTAAATTTAGAAATGCTATCATATGAAGGAGTTAATTATGGAAAAGAAATTAAAGTTCCTCACACAGGATTTTTTGGTGAAAGTTTCTTCAACTAATACAGATGAAATAGATAGAGAAATCGTGTTTAGTCAACTAAACAAGATAAAACAGGAAATTAATTTTACAGAATCATATTCACATAAAGTTCACTATATAAATATACCAATTTCATTTGATATTGAAACATCATCATTTACAGAAGGAATTGCAAAGAAAGCAATTATGTATATATGGACATTAAATATTAATGGGGTTACATTTATTGGAAGAACGTGGAATCAATTCACAGAACTATTAAATTTAATTTCAGAAACATACCAATTAAATAAATATAATAAAAGGGTGTTAATATTTGTCCATAATCTTGAATATGAATTTCAGTTTATGCGTAAATGGTTAGAATGGTATGATATATTTGCAGATTCACAAAGAGCACCTTTATATGCTATAACAACTAATGGTATTGAGTTTAGGTGTTCATATAAATTATCAGGTTATTCCCTTGCAAAACTATCAGAAGAACTAACAACTTATAAAACTAGTAAAATGGTAGGTGATTTAGATTATAAATTAATTCGTCACTCAAATACACCATTAACAGAAACTGAATTACACTACTGTACTCAGGATACTAAAGTAGTTGTATGCTATATTCAAGAATTAATTGAACGTTTAAACGGTATAGCAAATATTCCATATACTAAAACGGGTTTTGTAAGAAGATATTGCCAAAATTATTGTATCAATACTCCAAAAAATTTAGATGATAGAATATCCAGATTTAAATATAAAGATTTAATTAAATCATTACAATTGAATAAAGAAACATACGACCTTTCAAAAGATGCATTACAAGGTGGTTTTGTTCATGGAAATGTAAATTATATAAATAAAACAATTAGAAATGTGGGTTCATATGATTTTACATCTGCATATCCATTTGTAATGGTATCTGAAAAATTTCCGATGTCAACGCCAAAAGAAATTGAAATTAAAACATACGATGATTTAGAATTTTATTGTAAAAATTATTGTTGTTTACTAGATATTGAATTATATGATGTGAAGCCTTTAGTAACATTTGAAAATCCAATATCAATATCTAGATGTAAAGCAATAAAAGGTGAATTTGTAAATAATGGTAGGGTCGTATCAGCTGAATATTTACAAATTACAATAACTGAATTAGATTTGGATACTTATAAGCAATTCTATTATTGGTCTAAAATGAAAATAATTAAGGCATATGCGTTTTATAAGGCATATTTACCCAAACTTCTAATCGAATGTGTTATCAAGTTTTATAAAGATAAAACAACCTTAAAAGGGGTTGAAGGCAAGGAAGTTGAATATTTAAATTCAAAAGGTATGTTAAATTCAACATATGGTATGGCTGTTACAGACATAGTTAGAGATATGCTAGAATATGATGACACAACAGAGAATGGTTGGGATATAACACATGCTGACACGTTTAGTCAACTAAACAGATATAATAATAATCCAGCACGTTTTCTATATTATCCATGGGGTGTTTGGGTAACAGCATATAATAGACATAATCTTTTTAAAGGTATTTTAGAATTTAAAAACGATTATGTATATTCTGACACAGATTCAATTAAAGCAATTAACTGTGATAAGCATATTGAATTTATTAAAAACTATAATCTGCATGTTCGTGAAAAATTGGAAGCAGTCTCAGGATATTATAATATACCGATGAGTGATTTTGAACCGAAAACTATTAAAGGGGTTAGTAAATTAATAGGTGTATGGGATTTCGAAGGAATATATGATAAATTTAAAACGTTAGGTGCCAAAAGATATTTAGTTAAACACGGTAACGACATTGAATTTACAGTAGCGGGATGTAATAAAAAAGCGTTAAAAGAATATATGATTGATACGTACGGAATTGATAATGATTATGATAATATATTCAACGCTTTTACTAGAAATTTAGATATACCAGCAAATAAAACTGGAAAATTAACACACACATACATTGATTCAGAAATTGAAGGATATATAATAGATTATCAAAATACACCATTTCACTACTATGAAAAATCAGTTATCAACTTATCAGATGCACCATTCAAAATATCAATGATTGATGCATTTTGGGATTATATTACTTCAATACAACAAATTGAAAAGTGAGGTTAAGTAATGAATGTAAATTCTATAGCCAATATGGTAGAAACAAAGAAACAAGAATTAAAATACTACAGTTTAACAAATATATTATCAAAAAATGCACAATACAATATTATATTTGGTGAACGTTCTAACGGTAAAACATACGCAATACTTAAACATATAATAGAAGAATATTGTAAAACAGGACACCAAGGTGCTTTAGTTCGTAGATGGAAAGAGGATTTTAGGGGAAAAAGAGGTGCCCAATTATTCGATGCATTTGCTAATGGAGATATGATTGCCCAATTAACCAATCATAAATATACAACAATATATTCATACGCGGGAAAATGGCACCTAGCATATAAAGACCCTATAACAAATAAGTTAGTAGCAGATGAAAAACCATTTTGTTTCGGATTTGCATTATCAGACATGGAACATGATAAAAGTAACTCTTATACAAATGTTAAAACAATATTTTTTGATGAATTTTTAACACGTCAATATTATTTACCAGATGAATTTGTAACATTTATGAATGTAGTATCTACAATAGTTAGACAGAGAACTGATGTAACGATTTTTATGGCGGGTAACACTGTTAATCAATACTGCCCGTACTTCACTGAAATGGGCTTAACACACATTAAAGATATGACTAAAGGTTCGATAGAAGTATATAAGTATGGCGAATCTAAATTACGCGTTGCAGTTGAATATGCAGATTCATTAACAAAACAAGGTAAGCCATCCGATATATATTTCGCATTCGATAATCCTAAACTTTCAATGATAACCGGCGGTACATGGGAAATGGCAATGTATCCACATTTACCATACAAATATAAACCACAGGATATTGTATTCAAATACTTTATGAAATTTAATGATGAGTTATTGCAATGTGAAATAGTAAATATAAATTCAACAGTCTTCACATATATACATCGTAAAACAACTCCAATACAAAACGATAATAAAGATTTTATATTTTCATTTGAATATGACCCTAGACCAAATCATATTAGAAACATTCGTAAATCACATAATAAAATAAGTCGGAAATTAGGGGAATTTTTTGCAGAGAATCGAGTATTTTATCAAGATAATGAAGTTGGTGAAATAGTTAGAAATTATTTAGTACAATGTAATCATGATGTTATCGTATAATAAAAAAAAAAGTGGGAACTAATCCCACCTTTTTTTTTGTTTAGTCAACTAAACTTATTCTAATGTTCCACTATCTTCCCAAGGATAATTATCAATTACACCAATTTCAAGAGTTTTCTTTTCACTAGGACAATGCATAAAGAAACCATGTCCAATATCAATACCAATATGTCTACCATTACCACCGAATGTTGTGTATAATAAATTACCATCAACACCACATTTAGGTGTAGTTCTATTAGTGCAGTCATTAATATAACCAGTGCTGTAATTATATTTACCAGTTATAGCGTTGATAAATCCACTGCAGTCCATAACAGTTTTATTTTGACAAAACATCCAAATAGCGTTTTTCTCAGTCGCACTATATTTATCAAAATAATCAGGTTCTGCATCCCACAAAGAATTAAATACTTCCCAAGTACATTTCTGTCCCTTAGCTCCATACAAATATGCGATATCATTTCTCTTAGCATACAATTCTCTAGCTTTAGCAATATAACTAACATTCATATCAGGTACATTATATTCCATATAAACCTCCTATCAGTTTAGTCAACTAAACCATTTAATTAACAATAACTCCATTAAGTAATAAACTTTTTATTTCATCTTTTTCACTATCCGTACAATTTAAACCATTAACTCTAATACTATTAAATTTAATAAATCCAGTAGCATCTTTAACTTTAATAATTTCATTAGATGGATAACCGCTGTAATTTCCAATATCACTTTCAATCGGAATATTCCTAGTAATTAACAAATATGGAATAATATCACCGATTTGATATGTTGTTAATAACGCATAACTTCCACTATTATTTCCAACATTATCACTTATCGGTTCATCCCTAGCGACATATCCACTATATTCAGCAACACACTGAAAATCTCCAAAGCAATTAGTTAAAACTTTAGCTAAACATTTACCAGTAACAACGTCAATTACATATATTAGTTTCATACTATAACCCATAAAATAGTCAGTATTCAAATCTTCGAAACCAATAAATGGTAGATATATAGTCAGTGAACTTGTATAGTCAACTAAACTATTATATTTTTCCTTAACTTCAACTATTCCACAATCAAGTTCAATAGTTGTTTTATCGGTGTATGGTGAATCTTCACCAAACTTATATCTACCTGCATGTAGTACACTATAGCCACTAGGTTCTATATTACAACTAAATTGTTTATAACTTAAGAAATACTGTATAGCATCAACTACACTACTATCTTCTATAAACACAGCATCGGCAATAGTTTTCATATTTTCTTTAGTAGGTAGAAATACTGTATAAAAATTTAATCTCTCGCTAGTATCTTCTTTTTGTGTTATAGTCCAACTTATAACAACATCACCTGCATTAGCCATAATATACGCTTCATTATAACTAAATGTATATGTATAATAATTGTCAACTTTATTGAAATTAACACTACCACCAGACCAACTTGCTTTACATGTATCACTATCACTAAAATACCAACCATTATTAGGTGTTACTTTAAACATAGCACTACTTGAACTATATACAGTGATTGGACTCGTTTGATTAATACTTGCATTATTACCGTTAATTGTAAATGTTAAAGATACACTAGTTTCTTTTTTACTAACAGTCCAACTAATAGTTAAGTTACCACCACTCGATGATATTGTACTAGCTTCTGTTAATGTAAAAGTATGTGTATATATGTTAGCACTTTTAGTAAAACTTATTTCATTACTACCATAGGTCGCTTTACAAGTATCATCATCACTAAAATAATAATCATCATTTGGTGTAACATTAAAAACAACACCATTTTCACCAACAGTCATAGGAGACGTTTGATTAACATTTGCATTATTACCACTAATTGTAAATGGAACACTAACTGTTATAACATCCTTAGTAATACTACCGTTAATAACAAAACCTGATGTTAAAGTTTTAGCAATAGATTGACTCATTGTATAAGTCATAGTCCCGTCGGTTTGTAGTGTAAAATCATAACTAGTATCAGCGTCAATACTAACATAATCACTACTTGTAAAACTATAACCACTATTTGGTGTAACAACCATAGTAACACCATCACTACCAACTGTAAAGGGACTCTCAGGACTAACACTTACATTCCCATTAAGATTTCCAACACTGCCAATGGTGTAACTAACTTCAGGGTCAGTTGATGGTGTAGGGGAAGTCCCAGTACTTAAAACAATATTTATAGTAACCGTATCATTATAAGTTGCACTACCAAAAAAACTAGACGCTTCAACGAAATAAATTGGATTATAGTAACTGGATACATAAGTTTCATAACCTGTTAAATCAGCATGTTTAACATTTCCAATACTATATGTAACAATTTTATTCCATAAATATTCATCAATAGTTGAACTACCATTAGCAAAATTTAAAGTCTTATATACACTATTTTGGTCTGAAGCGTTACAAACATAATCATCATTATTAAGTGCAATAATAAAGCACACATAAGGATAGGATGAACTATATAAGTTCCACCATCCATTACCTCCATTACCAGTTATGTATCCACCAGACGTCAAATTTGTACTAATATCGTAAACTGTATAACCTGTAGAAGTTTTATTATAGTTCATACCAATGACAATACATTTATCAGTACCTATACTATTACCAGAAGTGTCTTTAACAGTTACATTCCATTTTAAACCTTTAGCCACTTACAACACCTCCTTGCGCCACAAGTACATAAGTACCATCATTAGTAAATACATTATTAGGAAATGCAATTTTTTCAAATTCTTTTTTCTTACTATACAACACTGTTCTATCTGCATATTTATTACCATCGGTTAATCTACTAACTATTCCAGATAATTCTAAAATTTCATTTTTAAAGCTCATTAAAACATCAACTTCCATATTAGCAATATATGCTTTATTTCGTACAATAATAACATCTTTAATAAAATAATATCTATTAAACTGTGGAATATAGCAATAATTATATAATGTGATATTAGTTTCAAACATGATAGATGGTGACATAATATTTGCATTATCTTTTAAGCTACCTGTTAATATAATCTCATCTGTTAAAGTTTTATTAATTCTATTAACCTCATCGTAATTTTTATATAAATGTATTTCCATTGTATATATCTCCTAATACCAAATGGTTTAGTCAACTAAACAAGTTACCATATTTCAGCAAACAAGTTTAGTTGACTAAACACTTAATTAATTACGCAACATAGAATACAATAAAGTTTTCATTCAAATCATTGAAATAACCTGCATCAAACTTATACCAGTTGTTATAAAACTCAGCACGTGGATTATACTGGCTCGTAACTCTTCTATCAAGATTAGAAACACCAAGAGCTTCTCTATCAAACATTACCGCAAGAATACCAGACGTTGATACGGTTGACCCATTAGTTGTAACATTGATACTAGACGTTGTAGCAAAATCATATCCAAGACCAGAGCCCTGCCAATATGGAACAGTTTCAGCGTTAGGAAGTGCTGTATATTCCTGATGGAAAGTATCACTCTGTAAATAAATATCAGCTGCCTTACTAAATTCATCAAGCATTACAAGATGTAATCTATCAGGAGATGTAAATTTCTCAGTACCACCAACATTAAACAGAGTTGATAATTTTGTAATCCTTCCACTATATAATCCAATCATGAAACTTGCCCATCTAATAAATCCAGAATCTGTAATACATGTGTCAGCAGCTAAAGTTGTTCCAAATCTATTATTATATAACTTTAACAAATTAACAGCTCTGTTATTTCCAGTACCTGTATAATCACCAGTTGAATTATAATCTGCTAATGTAGCTGCAATCATGTTTCTAATAGTAGACATAATCAAGCCATCATTCTTAATAGTCATACTATTTTCAATGCCTGTCTGAATCATACTGAAAAATGCATTCATCTGCTGAGCGTTAGTAAATGCACTCTTTACCTGCTTCTCAGTAAAAGACATTTGCACTTCATATGTTTTTAACCCATCATAAAATTTAGAAGAAACCTCTGGAGCTGTAAATACATTAGTATCATAGCTCTTACCACTTTCAAGTTTCCAAGAATCATTCTCAGTAGCTTCTGGCAATTTTGACATAGTAATCTTTTCAAGCACACTACCATATTCCCAACCATCCATCATAACAGATGGTGCAGAACCCTGATATGGTCTATCGACAAATACAACCTTACCGATATGGTCAATCAAAGATTTTACATAATTATCAAGATTGTTAGTGCCAATGATTTCATTACCTAAATCAACAACATTAGATAAATCTTCATTAACAACACCAGTCTTGCCGAGCACCTCATTTGTAACACTGTTTGCTAAATTATAAATCTGTTCTACTTTCATTTTAATCCTCCTCAATATTATAAATAGGTAACGCTAATTTATTTAAAGCGTCATGTACAATAGTACGTGTTATTCCAACACTATCCCAAAAATTTAATGCGTATGATAATAATTTCTCACTCTGACTATCTCGACTTTCAACTACTTTACTATCCGAGCCACCATATGTTTTATTAGTTTCTTTTCCATATTCATTAGTTTGAATATTATTACTATTATTAACAAAATCACTAGAATCGAAACCTGCAATTTTATCAGTTGTACTATAGTTATCAGAACCAGATAATTTATTCCCAACTATTTTACCAAAGTTTTCGATAGTTTCTTTTCGACTTTGGATTAATGGATTCATTTCTTCTTCGGAATATTTAATAAGCATGTCCCACTTATTTTTATAAAATCCATATACCATACTAGCAATAAATTTTTGATTGGCTTCCGTCATAGTACCGTCACTTTCAAGTAATGTTGTAATGAGCATACCACAACTTCTATTACCATACATCGCTTTCATATAACGGTCTAGATATTCACCTTTTTCCTTTAGTTGACTAACCTCAATGTGAGGAAAGAAGGAAGCAATATTCAAATATTCTTTAATTGTCATTGTCTTCCTCCTTTTCTTCTTTCTCACTGTCTTCTTCCATATTATCAGTTTCATCTGATTTGGAGTTATCGTCAACCCCATTTTCAAGTTCCTCTTCACTAGCTCCTGGCTCCTTGTCACTAGCTCCTTGCTCCTTGTCTTCTGAATCACCGTTGTAAGCATTATCATCTGTACTAGGCTCTATGTCACTGTCGGCACCAGTTAAGTTGTTTAGTTGACTAAACCCCTCATTATCAGAGGCATCTGAATCAATGGAACGCTCGTTGCCTGCGAAATCTTTAGATTGATTTTCGTTTGCGTTTAATTTAGACGAAGCAACTAATGTTTTCTCTGTAATGTTTGTATGCCATGTGCTACCAAAATCGACAGAGGCATCTAAACCAAACATTTCGTTTAGTTGACTGACAAAATTTCTACGTTGTGATAACATATTATCAATTAAAGGCATTAGCATATCGTCATTCATAGCTAATTCTTCACCTGATAATGCTTCACGTTTCATATTGAAATTTGCATTGATACCTAATTCGTTATAGAATGAGCCTTTTAAATATTGCTGTAATTCTATGAACTGTATCATATAATCTCCACTACCTATGCTATTTGATTGGAGTTTGATACCGTCAAAGAATGGTTGCTCACCAATAACACCGATTTTACCTTGTTCCAAATCTTTAAGATATTGTTTTGTCGATAATAATGTATTATCATCTTGAGCTGATAATAAGTTTACCATTCGCATATTTATATCTGATAATCTTGTTGTTAAAAGATTCTCAGTCATTAAACCGCAATATCTAGATATTAGTGGTGTTAGTGATACTCCGTCAAATGTGTTTTTACAATACACACAATCTTCACCAATTTTATATGACTTAGATATATTTAATGCTGGGTTTGCAACTGTGTATAATGTTGGTTGATAATATTCATCATATTCACCACCTGCGTTACCGAGTAAAGCATATAATTTACCATTAACTTTTGCAATAATGCATGACCCGTTACGTTGTAGATATTGCTCTAACCAACTTTGCGGTATTGTATCAGGTAGATTATTGTAGATAAACATTGATTGTGTTCGTGCAAACATATAGTCACAGTATGCGTTGAATACTTTTGTTTTATCAGAAGAGTATTCAAAGTCATATTTTGCTAATAAACCATTTGACATATTATTCTTTTACAATACTCTGCTGAAGTAATGCTATCGTTTTAGTGTTATCAGATACTACAGATGTTAATTGACTAACCGTTTCTTGTAATGATTCGATTGTTGACTTATATTGTGTTTGCCAATAATACATAATAATTAAACACATTGCAATAGGGAATCCTGTTGTACTAATAATACTAGCGAAATCTTCCATTAGAATATTTTCTCCTTTCTGTTTAGTCAACTAAACATGTCGTTTGTTGTGGTATGATGTGTAATAATTTGATTGGGTGAACAACTTGAGAATTGACATGTTAATAGTTACATTGATATGTTTAGTCAACTAAACTACTTTTTTTTGTGCTGGTTAATAAGTTACAGATTATAAAACAATTCGTAGGATATTTAGACGTGAAAAATCATTATATTATTTTTATATTATTTATCCTACAATTATAGTGTATCATAATTGGGCTTGTTTGTCTATAGTAATTTTATACAAAAATATTAAAAATTTTTTGTTTATGTTGTGTAAATACTACTAAAATTTTAGTTGTTTAGTGACTAACATGCTTTTGTGCAATATGCACAAAGGCGAAGCCAATTGGCGCGCTGTTTTTGTGAAATATGTAACTTATTAACCAG
>CAYNMA010000073.1:0-3260 GCA_964398075.1 uncultured Bacteroides sp.
AATAAAAACCACAAAGCACTCAAAAAGTGGAGAAACATCCCAATTAATAACAAAAATAACGAAACGTGGAATTTTTAGAACAGCCCATACAACGAATAACCTAAACGATGTCAATTCATTCTTTTCATCTCGAGTCTTCCTACAAGCCGATGGGCGACCAACCCGAGGCTATTAAGCAGTTGGTAAACGGCTTGCATGATGGCGAACCTGCACAAACCCTTCTCGGCGTCACGGGTTCGGGCAAGACCTTTACCATCGCCAATGTCATTGAACAGATCAATCGCCCTACCCTCATCCTATCGCACAACAAAACACTTGCTGCTCAGTTATATAGCGAGATGAAAGGCTTCTTCCCAAACAATGCTGTAGAGTACTTCGTCAGTTATTACGACTATTATCAGCCCGAGGCATACATCCCATCGACCGATACCTACATTGAGAAGGACCTCAGCATCAACTCCGAGATAGAGAAACTACGACTGAGTGCGGCTGCGTCACTGCTCTCTGGGCGTCGAGATGTGATTGTGGTGTCGTCCGTTAGTTGTCTTTACGGTATCGGCAACCCCCAAGACTTCTCGCAGAACGCCATACAGATACGCAAAGGCGACACCATGGTGCGCGATAATTTCCTGTTGCAACTCGTTGCTTCACAGTATACTCGAAACGACCTCGACCTCAACCGGGGTAACTTCCGTGTTAAGGGAGACACTGTAGATATCTTCCTTGCCTATGCCAACTATGTCGTACGCGTCGTCTTTTGGGGTAATGAGATAGATGAGATCTACACCTACGAGCCTATCGACCAGCATGTTATCGACGATTACGACGTCTTCAACATCTACCCTGCCTCCATCTTCACCACCACCAAGGAGCGTGTCGCCAATGCCATCACCGAGATACGGAAAGACCTGAAAGACCAAGTAGCGTTCTTCAACGAGATAGGCAAAGAGGCTGAAGCACAACGTCTTGAGCAACGAGTCAACTACGACCTTGAGATGATACAAGAGTTAGGTTACTGTTCGGGCGTGGAAAACTATTCTCGCTACTTCGACGCTCGTCCCGAAGGTTCACGCCCCTACTGTCTGCTCGACTATTTTCCGAAAGACCTACTGCTAGTTATCGATGAGAGCCATGTCACTGTACCACAGATTCGTGCGATGTATGGCGGCGATGCGGCGCGCAAAAAGAACCTTGTGGAATATGGCTTCCGATTGCCTGCTTGTCGTGATAACCGGCCTCTTACCTTCGATGAGTTTGAGGAACTCACGCCACAGACTATCTATGTCAGCGCCACACCCGCCGACTACGAACTGCAAAAGTCACACGGCGTCGTGGTCGACCAAGTGATTCGACCTACAGGGTTACTCGACCCCGAGATTGTTGTGCGACCTTCTGAGCATCAGATCGACGACCTTTTGGAGGAGATTACGCAACGCGTTGAGCGAGATGAACGAGTACTCGTGACCACCCTCACCAAGCGCATGGCAGAGGAGTTAGACGACTATCTGCGTAAAGCGGGTGTGCGATGCACCTATATCCACAGCGATGTGGACACGCTTGACCGTGTGCAGATCATGGAAGACCTGCGCAGAGGTATCTACGATGTTCTCGTCGGCGTCAACCTTCTGCGTGAGGGACTCGACCTTCCCGAGGTCAGTCTCGTGGCTATTCTTGATGCCGACAAAGAAGGTTTTCTGCGCAACCACCGAAGTCTTACGCAGACTGCCGGACGAGCCGCACGAAATGTCAATGGTCGTGTGATAATGTATGCCGATAAGATTACCGACAGTATGCAACTCACTATCAATGAGACAGAACGCCGTCGTGCAAAGCAAATAGCATACAACAAAGAGCATCACATAACGCCTACTGCTATCCGCAAAGCCCTCGATAATCCACTTTCAGGACTCAACGCATCGGCCGAGGAAGAGAAGAAATATACAGTCACCAAGGTCTACGATGCCGTCACGCTGCCTATCCTTGAGAATATGACGACCAAAGAACTGCAGAAAGCACTCGATAAGGTACGAAAAGAGATGCTCGCCTGCGCCAAAGACCTACGCTTCATCGAAGCCGCACAACTCCGCGACGAGATGCTGCACATCCAATCGATACTCGATAGCAAAAGTCAAGAAACGAAATAGATTTACTCCCCACCCACTAAGTCTGCTGTACACAACGAGGCAAACGAAATAAGGTCCGAAGGCTGAATACAGATCTGCATTCCACGGCAACCCGCACTGATATAGATCTTCTCATGCTGCTGACAACTCTCATGGATATATGTCGGATAAGGCTTGCGCATACCTATCGGACTGCACCCGCCACGGATATACCCTGTTAGCGACAACAACTCCTTCATCTGCACCATTGCACACGACTTGTTTCCGCTCACCTTGGCGGCTTTCTTCAGGTCAACCTCCTTGTCGCCAGGGATAACACAGACAAAGATACCTATCTTGTCGCCACGCAAAACAAGCGTTTTGAACACACACGATACATCTTCGCCGAGCACTTGCGCCACATGCACCGCACTCAAATCATTCTCATCAACAGGATAAGAAATCAGTTCATAATGTATCTTCGCAGCATCAAGCAACCGAGCCGCATTCGTCTTCTGAGCCATAACAGGAATAATTAATGGAAATAAAAAAATCGCTGCACTTACTAAGCACAGCGATTGAACAATAATGAGCAATTTACTTTACGCGGCGCTCTGGAATACGTGCCTTCTTACCTGTGAGGTTACGAAGGTAGAATAGACGAGCACGACGCACTTTACCATACTTGTTAACGGTAATGTTCTCAATAAATGGAGAATCCATAGGGAAGATACGCTCTACACCTACGTTACCCGACATCTTGCGAACTGTGAAACGCTTCTTGTCCTCGCTTCCCGAGATGCGAATTACATCTCCACGGAACTCCTGAATACGCTCCTTGTTACCTTCTTTAATACGGTATGCTACCGTTACTGTGTCACCTGACTTGAATGCAGGAAACTCTTTCTTTTCACCGGCAAATGCTTGCTCAGCAATCTTAATTAAATCCATTGTCCTTTATCATTAATGGGTTAACGAACGCAGTATACGCTATTTCTTTATTTTGCCAGAGACTACGTCCAAAATGCGTGCAAAGGTACAACCTTTTTCCTTTCCACACAATACCTTCAGACTTTTTTCTTTACCAACCGCAGCAAATTTGTAAATTATCAATTGCCCAATTGTTAAATCCGCTATCTTTTTAATGGCCCTTTAATG
>CAYNMA010000073.1:3360-12740 GCA_964398075.1 uncultured Bacteroides sp.
AAATTATCAATTGCCCAATTGTTAAATCCGCTATCTTTTTAATGGCCCTTTAATGAGCTTTATGGAGCCATTTTTTGCGCAGTCTATTTGGACATATCTATCAGCAACTTGGAATATTTGAGCCATATTTGGCAATATTTGTTCCAAATTTTATGTCAATAGTTGCGAATTGATAATTGTTTTTGCCCTAAGTTTTTTAGATTTTTTTGACCACGTATTTTATGACCAATTCATGTCAATACGCCGCAGGCGTCCGTTTAGAAATCCTATAGTGTAACGGTCCCCAACCTACTTCTTGAGACTAAACGGAAAACTCCCAATCAAATTCCCATCAATAAAGAAGTCCGCATTATACGTCCCCGCTTGCAGTATCTCCTCCACCGACCAATACATCGTCTCGCTCATCGTCTCACCGGCATACTCAAAGCGTTTGCTCAGCGAATAAGGTATCTGCTTATTCTCATAGTTGAACACATCCGTCGCTTTCTTCTGCATCACCTCGCCGTCGGGACGCACTATCCGCAGATAGACTGTCTTCTCACCAGGCTGCACCGTGATGTTCTTCAAGATATCGAAGGTGAACTGCAACTTCTGTATCCTCGAAAAGTTCGATGTCTTTCGGTCGTTCTTATTGAGCGTCACTACAGCGAAGTTATCGATCTCCATCATCGATGCCCTATTTACCACTTCGGTCAACTGTTGCCGCTCCTGTTCCAACTGAGTAGCCTTCTGCGACACCTCTTCATATTGTTGCCGCACTTGAATATTCTCCGTCACCAATCGCTTATTCGTACGGTCCAATGAATCAATCTGATGCACATAATCCACCATCACCGCCCGAACAGTAGCCAACTCTTTCTTCAACTCTGCAATACGGCGAGCATTGGTCACTTTCGTGATACGCAACTCCTCCAACAAGTCCTGTACTCTTTGTTGTTCTTTCGACAACAGGTCTGCCAACGAGTCGTTATGTATCTCCGCTCCATAACCATCAAACTGAAAAGCCAAGTCCTCATACTCTTCCTCCAACTGCTCCTTCTCGAAGGTCATCATCTCAACCATCTCCTGAACCTCTTGCTTCGTTTGATGCTGTTTGCAGAATAGGTAAATACCCACGCCTATCGCCACAGCGAGTAAGACGGCTAATAATATAACTACATGTTTCTGTTTCATAACATCTCTTTCAGTGTTTCCAAATGCATACCATGCGACCCTTTGAGCAAAATCAACTTATCGCTAATCGTATGTTTTTCCAAATACTTCGTCAATTCTTGCACGGTCGCAAAGGACTTAAACGGATGGTGCGTCTGTCCAAACTCGTTTCCTACGAGATAGACATTCATATACCCATGTCGCAACAACAAATCCACAATCTCTTGATGCAGTTGCACACTGTCTGCACCCAACTCCAACATATCGCCCAATATCAGCACCTTGTCCTCAACAGGCATATTAATCTGCGAGAAACTCTCTATCGCCGCCGCCATTGATGTCGGATTGGCATTATATGCATCCACCACAATCGTGTTCCCTTTATCCGAATGCACCAATTGCGAACGGTTATTCGAAGGTATATACGCCCGAATAGCCGCCAAACCTTGCTCTTGTGATACGCCAAAATATTCTCCTATACACAACGCAGCCGACACATTCTCAGCATTATAATCGCCCACCAAATGCGTACCCGTTGGCATCGTACCTCTATGATACTCCACAAGCTTTGGCGTCTTACCCGCTTTCGCGCAAGCATCGGCATACATCGAACCAAGATACGTGTTATCCACATTGCGGAATATTGTACCTTCATGTTGACAAAGGTAATCATACAACTCTTGTTTCGTATGCTGCACCCCCTCAAAAGACCCAAAGCCCTGTAAGTGAGCACGACCCACATTAGTGATAACGCCAAAGTTAGGCTCTGCCACATTAACCAACTCCTCAATATCACCAGGATGCGATGCACCCATCTCCACAATAGCAAGTTCGTGTTGCCGAGTCAGTTGCAACAGCGTCAACGGCACACCTATCGAGTTGTTCAAGTTCCCTTGTGTATAGTGGATATGATATTTCGTCGACAATACTGCCGCCGTCAACTCTTTCGTCGTCGTCTTACCGTTCGTTCCCGTCACGCCAATAATAGGCAATCCCAAATGCCGTCTCCAAGCACGGGCAAGACTCTGCAATCCCGCTACTCCTCCCCGTTCAGCCTCAGCACCCGAGATTAGCTTCGCATACTCTTTGCCATATTGTTCGCAGATAGCGACATACATCGCCGCATCACTCACAACAGCCATGGCAGCACCATTGTCAAGTGCCTGCAACGCAAAACGATTGCCGTCAAATGTCTCACCCTTGAGGGCAAAGAACACGCAACCTGACGGCAGATTGCGTGTATCCGTACTCACACAAAGCGAGTCGTTATTTCTTATTAGGAAGCTCCAATCCATAACCTTTCTTTTTATCCTCTATCTTCAACAATATAGAGAACACAAATGCTATCACACCAAACAAAGCAAACACTATCATCGGCACGAGATATCCCCCCGTAGCCTCACGCAGTTTACCTATGAGTAGTGGCACCAGGCACAAACCGATGTTCTGCACCCAGAATATCAGGCAGTAAGCCGAACCCAGCACCTTCTCGTCAATAATCTTAGGCACCGATGGCCACATCGATGCAGGCACAAGCGAGAAACTAACGCCCAACACCAATATCGTAACAAGCGCCAATGTCTTGCTCGGATACAACGGCAGCACAAAAGCAAACACGCAGTGGCAAGCAATCATTATCAGTGCGCCTATCATCATCATACTTGCCCCCTTACCTTTATTGTCGATAAACGCACCAAGGAATGGAGTCAGCACCATCGCCAATATCGGGAACCACTTGAACAGACCAGCAGCCTCACCATTCGAAATCTGCAAAGTCTCCTCCAAGAAGTTAGTAGCAAAACGTTGGAATGGGAAGATAGCAGAATAGTACAGCACACAAAGAATAGCGATAATCCAGAACATCTTCGAACGGAATATCTTACCAATATCGGAGATATGGAACTCGTCCTCAGGGCCTTTGGTAGAAGTCATCTCGCCAATGGCTATAAGTTGCTTGTCAAACTTACTATCCATCACGGTGAATACCAAGAAGTTGATAAGTCCAATAACCAACAGCAACGCCGAGAACAACAGCGGTGCTACCACCGAGTCAACCCCATCTACAGCCCACGCTTGACTAATCTTCGGCGAAAAGAACATCGCAGCAAACACACCGATACGAGCAATCGACATCTCTAGACCCATCGCCAATGCCATCTCCTTGCCCTTGAACCACTTGGCGAGAATCTTACTAACCGTCGTACCTGCCATCTCGCAGCCGCAACCGAATATCATAAAACCGAACATCGCCAGTTTTGCCGAACCAGGCATATCCGTCCACCACGAGTTAAGCCATGTTACATTATTCGCATCAAACCATGACGACACGCCTATATACTTAATAGCGGCACCCAATACCATCAAACTGGCAGATAGCGTACCCGTGAAGCGCACACCCATCTTATCCAAGATGATACCGGCAATAATAAGGAAGCCAAACACATTGAGCAAGTATTCGCCTGCAGCATAAGTGCCAAAGTCACCACGGTCCCAACTGTAAGATTTCTCCAACAACGAAGCCAATGGCGACAATATATCCACGAACATGTAGGCAAAGAACATCATCGATGCCACTAATATCAATACCGCCCAACGCGCTACCGCCGAGTCACGTAGTGTCTGTTGAATCTTTTCTACCATAAAATTAACAATCTAATAAAACCTACAGAGCCTCGTCTTCCTCCTGCTGTGGATTAGGGCGAGTGCTGTGTTTATGTTTCTTGAGCCATGCCGCCTTACGACGCTCATACTCAGCATAATGTGTCTCTAAATAGCCGTCAGCCATTGTTAGACACGTTTACTTAATTCCTAAACGGGTCTTCACCTGTGGCATCACATTGACTGCATCAGGCGAGATATACACCATCGCTGCCGAGTCAAAGATATAGGTAAATCCTTCTGCCTCACCTACGGCCTGAATAGCCTTTGTCATCTTCTCATGAAGTGGTGTCAGGTACTCTTGTTGTTTCTTTTGAATATCCTGCTGCGCTGTTTGGTAGAACAGTTGAATACGCTGCTCCATCTCGGCCAACTCCTGCTGACGGAACTCTTTTACACCGTCCGTCAAATTCGCTTGCTCCGATTGGAAAGCCGATACTTTCTTATTAAACTCCTCCTGCATATTGGCAAGCGAGGTCTCATACTGATTCTGTAAGGTATCCATACGTAGTTTAACTTGATTGAGTTCAGGCATCTGCGAGAACAACTCTTGCGAGTTCACGTAACCCAACTTCTGTGCACTCAGTGCAAAAGGTAATGCCAACATGAGCATTAATAACGTTTTCTTCATTGTTATGTGTATTAAATTATTATTCCTATTTAATTATGCTTTACTTCGCCCCAAGTTTCTGCAACACCAAATCCGATATATCCAACTTGTTCGACATGTATATCAAACTCGGGTCAGCAGAACGGTCTTTCACTACCTCGTACCGCTTCTCTTGAGCAATCTCTTGAATGGCTGTGTATATCTCGTCTTGTATCGGTTTGATAAGGCTCTCACGTTTCTTAAACAACTCGCCATCTTGACCGAAATACTTGCGCTTCAGCTCCAACGCTTCCTTCTCCTTCGTCAATATCTCCTCCTCACGCTGTTTCTTCATCTCCTCCGAAAGGAATATCTGCTCCGTCTGATAGTTACTCGTCAGCACCTTTGCCTCTTGTATCAACGCATCCACCTCTTTCTGCCAACGCTTCGACACCAATGCCAACTGCTCATTGGCCGACTCATATTGCGGCAGGTTCTTCAAGATATACGCCATATCTATATAAGCCACCTGCACCTTCTGCGCATGCAGCATCGGTAATGCCACCAAGCACAATAATATCAATATGCAAATTGTTCGTTTCATACCTCGCTCCTCCGTCGTTATAGTTCTTGACCTAATACAAAGTGGAACTGCGACCCGCCCATGCTCTTATCGCCGTTTATCGCATCAAAGCCGTAGCCCCAGTCGATACCCATCAAACCAAACATCGGCAAGTAGATTCGCACACCCACACCCAACGACCGTTTCAAGTTAAACGGATTGTAGTCCTTGATGTCCGCAAAGCAGTTACCAGCCTCAGCAAACACCAATGCCCATATCGTCGCATTCTGCTCCAAAGAGATAGGATAACGCAACTCGAAAGTGAACTTATTATACAAGTAACCTGCGTTCCTGCCCGTTGTAGCGTCGTATGGCGTCAGCGCACCCGATTGATAACCACGCATTGCCACATACTCCGTCGAATACGATGTATACGATGTCATTCCATCACCACCCATATAGAACGTCTCAAACGGTGACTTAGCATCCTTATTGTAGTGACCCAAATAGCCAAACTCAGCACGAGCCATCAACACCAACTTAGAGTCAGGCGTAAGCGGCGTAAACACCTTACCCGTGAACTTCCATTTGTGGTACTCTATCAGTCTATACCGCTCCGACTCCGACATCGATGCATAGTCACGCTTATTGATAAGCGAATATGGCGGCGTCAGTTTAACCGACAGACTGAACGACGAACCTCGTCTCGTGTAGATTGGGTTGTCTATACTATTACGCGACAGCGTCAAACCCAAAGAGAAGTTATGCGAAGTACCGTTCGCAATAAGCAGATACGGCCAGTCCTTCATCATATACATCTGATATGCCAACTCACCATAGAATGTGAAATAGTCATCCGGCCAACGCAGACGCATACCATACCCTATCGACGCACCCAACGTACGCAAGTATCTATCAGGGTCCGACTCCGAGGCCGATATCTGACTGATATAATCCGAGTAACCACTGTTATAGTAATACGAATACGAGTTATACAAGTTCTGATACGACTGCGTAAAACGCTTCGAGTAACCCGTCTGCGAGGCAAAATACAGACTCGCCGACAAACTGTTTGGTCGCTTACCGCCTAACCACGGCTCCAAGAAACTGATACTTGCCGAGGTATAGTAATAACCATTCGTACGCGCATTAATGCTAAAAGTCTGACCCTCGCCCTGAGGCACGATACGATAAGTCTTAGGTTTAAACAAGTTTTGAATAGCAAAGTTAGTAAACTTCAGTCCGATACTACCCACAATACCCGTAGCACCCCAACCCAACGAGAACTCTATCTGGTCCGACGACTTAGTCTCCAACTGATAGGTGATATCCACCGTTCCATCCTCTGGATTAGGCTGTATATCAGGCACCAACTTCTCTTGGTCAAAGTGACCCATCTGAGCCAACTCTCGCAACGAACGCATGATATCCGACTGAGAATACAACTGACCAGGTTTCGTATACAACTCACGGCGAACCACGTGCTCATACACACGAGTATTACCCATGATATTGATCTCATTGATAGTAGCAGGTTTACCTTCATACATTCGCATCTCGAAATCGATAGAGTCACCCTCTACCTTCACCTCCACAGGGTCTACATTGAAGAACAGATAACCCCTATCGGTATACAACTTCGAAACAGCATCGTCGTCCGACTGAAGCCGCTCTTGAAGCAACTTCAAGTTATAAGTGTCGCCTTTCTTAATACCCAACACCGCATCCAAATAGTCGTAAGGATAAAGCGTATTACCCACCCAGGTGATATTGCGCACATAGTACTTCTCACCTTCCGAGATAGTCATATACACATCCACCTTCGTAGGATCTGCTGGCGATGTCACAACACTATCTGCCACGATATAAGCATCACGATAACCCAACTCGTTATACTTCTCTATCACCGCTACCTTATCCTTCTCATACTCCTCGGTCACAAACTTCTTAGTGCGGAAGAAGTTGATGATGTTGTTATCATTCGTCTTCTTCATCGCACGGTTTATCTTATTGTGCGACAATGCTTTATTACCAGTGATATAGATGGCATTCACCTTCGTCTTCGACTTCTTATCCACATTGATTACCACCTTCACGTAGTCCGGACGCTCCTCATCAGGATTCTGCAGCACTTGAACTTCTGCATTGTGAAAACCCTTCTCGGCAAAATACTTCTTTATCGTCGTCTTCGTGCGGTCAATGTTATCCGGCGTCAACTGACTTCCTTTGGTCAGCCCAACCTTCACCTCCAAGTCCTCTTTCTCCGACTTCTTAAGGCCGTTATAGACCAATTCCGACACTCTCGGACGCTGTTTCAGCACGATATTCAGCCAAATCTTGTTCCCCTCTATCTTAGTCGCGAGAATCTTCACATCCGAGAACAGTCCTTGCTTCCAGAACCTACGAATAGCCTTCGTGATAGCATCGCCTGGCACCTCAATCTTGTCGCCTACAGCCAATCCAGAGAAACCAATCAACACAAAGTCCTCATAACTCTCTGCACCCGTCACTGTGATGTCCGCTATCTCGTATGTACGCGATTGGAACGAATATTCAATCTTCGGCACTGCAGCCACTTCCGTAGTCGTTGCCAGCGTATCAGACGACTCTTGCGACCATGCCAACATCGGCACAGCCAACAACATTAGTGCAATTATATAGTTTCTTAGATACTTCAAGACTCCAAGTTTTGTATTTGTTTAGAGGTCTTTCCAAAACGACGCTCTCTATGTTGATAATCAATCACTGCCTTATACAACTCCTCCTTGCCAAAGTCAGGCCACAAACAGTCAGTAAAATACAACTCCGTATACGCCAACTGCCACAGTAAGAAGTTACTGATACGCAACTCACCGCTCGTGCGAATGAGCAAATCAGGGTCAGGCATCATGTACGTATCGAGCGACTTACTGATAACCTCCTCCGTAATATCCTCTGCCTTCAGCAATCCTCGCTGCACTTCACGCGACAACGCACGCACCATCTCCGTTATCTCCCAACGAGATGAATACGACAACGCCAACACCAATCTAAGACCCGTATTACCCGCCGTCTGCGCAAGACACTCATTAAGTGTGTCCTTACTCCGTTGCGGCAAACGACTCGTATCGCCAATCGTCAGCAGTCGCACGTTATTCTTGTGCAGCGTCGGCGTCTCTTGTTTGATAGTCTCCACCAACAACTCCATCAGCGCATCCACCTCTTCCTGAGGCCTGTTCCAGTTCTCCGTAGAGAATGTGTACAGCGTCAACCATTCAATGCCCAACTCTGCACACGCCTCAGTCACCGTCCGCACGGAATCTACCCCATGCTGATGCCCATACATCCGCTCCAATCCGTGCTGAACTGCCCAGCGACCATTGCCATCCATTATAATGGCTATGTGCCGAGGCAAACGACTCTTATCTATCTTTTCTATACTATCCACAGTCTTTCCTTTCAAGTGTGACGATTTCCCTTCCACGCTCAATAACTACAACTCCGGCACGCCGCACGCTCTTTTGCAAACTCAAAAACTATGCCGATCGTTAGAGACGAGGTGAAATCTTTGTTCAATATATTGCTACCGTTCAGGTTATATGTATTGTTATAATAGTCTTTATCCTCCAGATTATCAGCAAAATATATCTGATGCTGCCACGCTATATTCAACCCGAACCGAGGTGCAAACTTCCATTTCATACCGAAACCGAAGGGTACATACCCCGTTACCCTACCAAACCCGCTGTACACACTCACCCCTATTCCTATAAACATATACGGTGTAATGGGCTTAATACGAGTATCATACTGCTTCATTCCGAATCGGAAAAAGTTGAACTCCGCCACCGCATCGATGTTCATCAATAGGTTCTTACCCATCTCGCCGCTCAATTCCCCATTCTCCGCCTTGAGAGGAAACTTGATATTGTCTGCTTGACCCTTCACTTGAAGCGCCCATCTCGGCGTAAACTTATACCGAAACTGCGCACCATAAGCCGGCTGAACATGCTGAAAGATGTGCTTTGTCGCATCCCCAACATAGTAACTCAACCCTCCTTGCACACCAAACTCGCACAAGTACGCACGCTCCTCCCCACGAACCATCGATATTGATAACAAACACATTACCAATACACAACTACCGTGCCAGATATCTCTTCCTAATCTCATCGATTCCATTCCGCGCAATTAACTCGCAAACATACAATAATCTCCGATTCCATTCCGCGCAATTAACTCGCAAAGGTACAATAACTTTTCTATATACGCAAACACAATTCGCCATCCCGCTCCCGCAATCTCCCACAGATCTCCACACAACCCACTGCAAAACAACAAATTAAAAGGCAATATACTACCCTTCAAAATAAAGCAATCCCCCAAACAATCCCCCAATCCCCCCAAGAAAGGGCCCCATCATCCCCCAGAACAACAGCC
>CAYNMA010000074.1:0-12312 GCA_964398075.1 uncultured Bacteroides sp.
CTCAAATCTAGATCTTCTAGAACAGCTAGAACAGCCCCGCAGGGGCGATCTAGATATTCTATAACCTCTAGTTCCTCTATAATCCACTATAACCTCTATTGTCAACTATAAAATCTAGGACATCTAGTCCCTCTAGAACAGCCCAGCAGGGGCGATCTAGAACATCAACAACGCCCCCCTCCTTTCTCGCTCGCACGCAATCCAATCAGGAGGTTCTCTTCATTTCCATTGCCACGCAGTGGCAATCCTTTCTTTTCATTTCTCTGCCGCTTGCGGCAAGGGAAAGCCCAAGCAGTAGCAAGGAAAAGAGAACCGACAAGGAAAAGCTTCATGCAGTGCAAAGGAAAAAGTGTCCACGCTTTCGTCAATTTTCTGTGATTTTCAACAAAGCATACAATGAACCTTTTCGTCCCCTTTTCTTTAATTTTTCGTGAGCACGCAGTGCGAGCAGGAAACAAAAGCCGCACGCAGTGCAAGCAGGAAATAAAGGAAATCACTCCCGAATCCACACTTTCTCCCGCTTACCCGCATTCACGAGTATATAGGTCCCCACGGGAAGCGTCTCTTTCCGTGCCGTCACCTCTTGACCTAAGATAGTGAACACCCGAGTGTCCTCGTCAAACAAGTCGATAGGCTCTACCACCTCCTCTAGTGCCGTGGTCTTGCAGATGCTGTTGAGTGCTGCGTATGAAATCTCCCAAAAGTTACCCGTCGAATCGTTCGACATATACTTAAACGCAAAACGCAAGTCATCCGTCAATGCCTCCGCTGGCAGTTCCACATCGCACTGACTCCATGTCGCAACCGAGTACTTAGGTATAGTCAACTGATGCCATGTAGCCTCGCGCGGGTCGTCCACATTCGTATAATCGGTTGAGTACCACAATGTTTGCTTAGTCGTGTAGTCGCCGTTGCCATTGTTCTTGTAGATGTTATGCTGGAATGAGATAGTCGCCGAACTCATATCCTTCAAGTCGAATGCACGCGAGATGAGCCACGACTCCGTTGCTTTCTTGTTATAACCATTGCAGCAAGCACCATATTTATTCGAGTACCACGAGGCACCACTACCCGATACTGTCCATGGGGTGAAATCTCCCAACCCCGACGTGAAGTCTTGTGGAGCAGTTATAGGTGTACACTCGTCGCTATCGGTGTCGGTGTCAGGAGTCGGTGTCGCCGACGACGACAGCGTCATACCCACGAGATATGGGTCATGGTCGGAGTACCAATAACTGCCATTCTTGCTTGTGCCCGTATTGATATGGCACACTCCCGCACCGGTTATCTGCTCCTGCATACTCTCGTTGGCAAACACATGGTCAATCAGCTGTTGCTCATTGGAATAAATGTATGAATACGCTGTCGAATCTTCTCGCAGCAACTGCTCCACATAACCTTGGTCAACGATAGTCTGCAAAGGCGATTCATCGATACCGCAGTTCAAGTCACCCATGATCAGTATATCAGGGTCCGACGAAATCCTCTTCAGTGCCGTAACGAGGTCCGAGGCATTGGCTTCCCGCTTTGCTTCACCTTGGTCGGTCGTAGAGCCTTTTGCCTTAAAGTGGTTCATCGACAGCACAAAACGCTCACCCGTAGCTATCTCCTCAAAGCCCTGAATGCGCATTGTATAGCGGTAGTAATACGACGACGTTGCCGAGATGTTCGACCCGTAAGGCTTTACCTTATCTTTGCGGTACATGAAACCCGACTTCACCATCTCTGAGGAAGAATAGACGTTGTCGTCCTTCACATAAGCATAAATCTCCTGCCCCGCCGCTTCGTTCATGGCATTGGTCAGATAATGCATCACCGAATCGTTATTCTCTAACTCGCACATCGCATAGATATCCGCATCCAGCTCCCTAAAAGCAGTTACAATCTTGTTTGTCTTGGTCTCTAACCCAGTAACGGTCGAGTAACCCGTTCGAGATGGGTCAATGTTCACAACGAAATAGTTACGCATGTTCTGTCCGCATACTTTCAGTTGTCCCGATCCTACATTAGGTACGGTAACCGGAAAGGCAAGAACGATACGGATAGCGGCTACTAAGGCAGCGCAGAGAGAGAAATAACGTTTCATTATGCTTCAAAAAGTAATAGTTAAACGTGGAATTTTTAGGACATCCCTATAAAGATTGTAGTATATATTGTAACCATGCCCAGGTCTTCTGGGTAGAGGAAATCGACAGTTGCTCCATAGGCGAATGCACCCCTGTCATTTGCGGTCCGATGCTGATCATGTCCAAGTAAGGGTACTTCTCAAGGAACAATCCGCACTCGAGCCCAGCGTGAATAGCCTTCACCTCGGGCTGCTCACCCGTCACTTGCTGATAGGCCTCGCACGACACTCGCAGCAATGGCGAGTTGACATTAGGCTTCCAACCAGGATACCCGTCCCCATGTGTCACCTTCGCCCCCGATAACCGCAAAGCACACTCCACTTGGTTCTTCAAATCGTGCTTCTTACTCTCGATGCTCGAACGCTGCGAGGTGTTGATCTCAATGTACTCCTCACGCATCTTCACGGATGCCAGATTAGTCGAGGTCTCAACCAGCCCTGGCATATCTTTCGACATCGCTGCTACCCCATGCGGACAAGCATAAAGCGATAGGATAAGCCACTCTGTCGTATCTTTGTCAATCACCGTCTCCGGCAACTCCTCGCTCTCCAAGTCAAGCGACATAGTCTTCTCAATATCAGCATATTCCTTCTCAACCTCCGCCACAAAGAGATTGAACAACACCCGCATCTGCTCCTTGAAGGCAAATGGCATACAGATAACCGCCTCTGCCTCACGAGCAATAGCATTGCGCAGATTGCCGCCCTCTATCGAAGCTAATCGCAGGTCGGTCTGCTGCAAGAGAGTGAAGAGATAACGCACCAGTAGCTTATTCGCATTAGCACGCCCCTTGTTGATATCGTCACCCGAGTGCCCACCAATCAGCCCCGACACCTTTACCCGTGCCGCAAACCATCGTCCTTCAGGCAGGGCTTGCCGTTGATAGGGTAGGTGAGCCAGCGTATCGATACCCCCAGCGCAACCGATAAACACTTGTCCATCGTCCTCCGAGTCGATATTGATAAGCCGTTTGCCCTTCAACAGTCCGTCTTGCAGATGAAAAGCACCCGTCAGACCCGTCTCTTCATCCACGGTAAACAGTGCCTCCAAGGCTGGATGTTGTAAGGTCTTAGAAGTCAATGCCGCCAAAGCCATAGCGATGCCGATACCGTCATCCGCCCCAAGAGTCGTCCCTTTAGCCTTCACCCAATCGCCGTCGATATAAGTCTCTATCGCATCGTGCATGAAGTCGTGCTGCGTCTCTTTGTTCTTCTCGCACACCATGTCGATGTGCGCTTGCAGTATCACGCCCTCATGCTCCTCGTACCCTTTCGTTGCAGGCATGCGCATGATGACGTTCCCTGCTGCATCCGACTGACAATCAATCTGATGCTCCTTAGCAAACTGCATCAACCAATCGTGTATCTTTTCCTCGTGCTTAGAGGGACGAGGCACCTTCGTTATCTCATGAAAGATCGAAAAGACCTCCTTCGGTTCTAGTGTATTCATAATAATGTCTCCTTATTCATGTTCTACTTCCGGTGCAATCTTGCGCAGATATTCCTCTGGGAACGGCTTACGCAACGGACTCGCACTCTCGCCATAAGGCGTACGCAGGAATGCCCCATTGGCTTCTTTTTTCTCCTGCCCATCGAGGTACTTCACCAGCAAATACTCAAACAACCGGTGCCAAGCCTCGGTCGCCGCCTGTGCTTGCTCGCAAGAGAACTGCGTCAAGAACGCCCGTGCATCGTCTGGCGACATCTCCGCCGCCGCAGCATCGATGGCCGGAACCAAGGTGCTGAAGTAGCTCTCCCAAGCGCTCTGTTGCTTACGTATGTCGGGCACCATGGCGTCGTACTTGCTATATGCCCAGTTAGCCACCTGATTAAATGCCCAGAATGCCGATGTCGACGAGTAGGTGATAAGGTCACCGTTGCGTTTATCCATGCACCATGGCACTGCGTTCATGCGGCAGTACATCGGGATATACAGGTTCGTAGCCGCATCGTCAAGCCCGAACCAAAAGATTCCTCCGATATGGTCAGGCATATAACCTCGCATCTGCGCCACGAAACTCCACGCAGTCTGCTGAGTTGCCGTCGGACGCTCATACCAATATTGCACCGAGTCCACCTTGAACCCAAGCGACCCGTAACGCAGTTTTGTGTGATATGGACCGGCATCAGTCCCCTGCGTGATGTCGAGTGGCGTACCTTCGTATTGGTCACGCATGAAGTGCTGAAAGTCCTGAACCGACAACTTCCTGTTGGGCTTGACGTACAGTGGCATGCGCTTGTCCGACTTACCCATCACATAATCAAGGTATTGCTCCATGTCGTTGTTCGCCTGACGGAAGAAACTCCACACGCGCGCCTCGCAGATATATCGACCCAAAAAGTCGAGTGGATTGTAGGTATCCGAGAAACTGAACTCGCTCTTCTTGCCATTAAACCAGCCCTTCTCCTTGGCAAAATCGATCACATCCTCGGCATACAACCAGTTCTCCTCGTCCCGAAAATCGATCTGCGTGATGCGTGCCTGATTGGCATGCGCCGAGATGCAGTCGTCTGGGATGCGCGTAGCCACCCACAATGCGCCTTTGTTATTCGGCCCTTTGCCCACCATCTCCATGATCCAAACCTCATTAGGGTCGGCAATCGTAAAACTCTCACCCTCAGAATAATAGCCATATTCGCGCACCAAATCGGTCATACATGCTATCGCTTCCCGTGCCGTGCGGCAACGCTCCAAAGCCACATAGATAAGACTCCCGTAATCCATCACGCCCGTCGTGTCGACCAACTCCGCTCTACCTCCGAATGTCGTCTCGCCTATCGTGAGTTGATATTCGTTCATGTTCCCCACAACCGAGAACGTATGCGCCACTTGCGGTATCTCCCCGAGGTACTTGTTTGAGTCCCAATCGTATATCGCTCGCATCGAACCTGCCACATGGTCGGCGGCGGGCTGGTAGCGTAAGAAACCGTATAACGAATACGAGTCTGCTGCGTAAGACACCAACGTCGAACCGTCCACGGTGGCAAGCTTACCTGCCATGAAGTTCGTACAAGCATCGGCCGTCCCCCATACCATGAGGACCACCGCTAATAGAGATGATAATCTGTTTCTCATATCTGAATCATATTTGTTGCATCCTGTTGTCAACCACGGCTTTAATCGGCTTCCCCGCCGCCGTCTGTTGTTGTATATACTGAATATAAAGGTCTCGAATCCGCAGGTCTGTCTCCTCCTTATGCGAGTATCGAGCCAGCGCCACCATCTGGTCAGCGCCCGTCGATAGGTAATCGCTCGTCGCCACATAATAACTCCCCGCAGGGTCTATCGCTTTCCCGTTGAGACGAACATTGACCGCCTTCCCGTCCTTCATCTGCATCCGAAGCGTATGCGAGATACCCTCACCGCCACGCATGGCGAAACAGTCGCAGAGGTCAAGCACATCTTGCCCCGTCAATGTCAAGATAACCAACCGGTTGTCAAACGGCATCAACTCGAACACCTGCCTGAAAGTAATGGCACCCTTGCCCCAATCCGTGCGCAGACCAAAGATGTTCACCACGGCAAAATCCACCCGAGAACCCGTCACCTGCACGGCCATGTCGTACAGCGCATCCGTCGCCCAGTTAAGCAGCGGGCACTCTGGCCGATACACCTTCAAGTCCTCCGGCGCATAACCAAGAGCAATGTCCAACTGTCTCTCCAACGAATCCCGTATCGGCTGCAGAACTTGCAGGTATACTGTGTCTTGCAACGAGTCGAGACTGTCGTCTATTGCCACGGCCTCCGACCGTGCTTGCTCCACTCTCAGTGGCTGCCTACTGCACGATACACATGCCGCAACCACCAGCACTATGCCATAAATCACTCTCCGCATAAGCTCTTACTTCTTATTGACGGCAAAGGTACAAAGAATTTATCAAACCTACAATCCCCCCTTCCACTCCATCTAACTCCCATATCTCTCCCATATCTCTCCCACATCAGTAGCACATCAGTAGCCCATCAGTCGCTCCTCAGTCGCTCCTCAGTACGACATCAGTCGCTCCTCAGTACCGCAAATCTCGAGCGTATATCCAGACCATTACCGGAGCATTACCGGACCATGTAACACCCTTATAAGACTCTTGTAAGTATCTTGCGCTGATATTCAATTACTTACAAACCAGCCGTTCTCTGCGTTTCGCTGAATATTTTCGTATCCTCGCAACAACTTCCTCACACCTCCCCACAATCATTCCCGCACAATAAAACAACTCATTACTTGTGTATATGGAAAAATACCTCTACCTTTGCGCAAATTTAAAGTTGAACTTTAAAATTGCACACAATGCAAACCTACATCTATCGCCAACTCTCCGAGAAAATTTTGGAGTGTCAAAAGTATTATCAAGTCATCACCATCACTGGTCCACGTCAAGTGGGTAAGACCACACTCTGCCGTAACTTGTTCCCCCATTATGCCTATTACAACCTTGAGGATATCAGTTTGCGTGCTGAGATTGAGCGGGATCCAAAGAACTTCTTTGCTCAAACCAATAAGCAGGTGATTATCGATGAGATTCAAACGTTGCCATCGCTCTTGTCATATATTATGGTCTATGTCGATGCCGACCCCGACTGGAGGTTTGTTCTAACAGGTAGTTGCAATATCTCGTTGCTCAATACCATCTCACAATCCCTTTGTGGGCGTACTGCTATCCTTACACTGCTTCCGTTTTCTCTTGAGGAAGTCTCTGACTATAAGAGCCATAACACCGACGAGATACTTTTTAATGGTTTCTATCCTGCTTTGTTTGATAAGCATATACCTGCCAATATGGTATATGCAAACTATTACACCACATATATTGAGCGAGATATCCGTCAGTTATTGAAGATAAAAGACCTCAATGCGTTCCAAACTTTCATACGCCTTTGTGCAGGGCGGGTTGGCACTGAGTGTAACCTCTTAGCGCTATCGAACGAGGTAGGAGTCTCTTCTGTTACACTCAAAGAGTGGCTTAGTATTTTGGAGGCTTCCTATATCGTGTTCCGACTGCATCCTTATTACACGAACATCAGTAAACGACTCGTCAAAACGCCGAAACTATACTTCTACGATACAGGACTACTTTGTTATCTTTTAGGACTGCAATCGGCTGACCAATTAACCACTCATCCTTTGCGTGGAGGAGTCTTCGAGAATATGGTCGTACTCGAGATGCTGAAGCATCGGTTTAATAAGGGGCAAGATAACAATCTCTTTTTTTACCGTGAGAATCGAGGCACAGAGATTGATATTGTTGCTCAAGAGGGAAATAACCTTCGTTTATATGAGGTGAAGTCTGCCAAGACTTCTAACCCTGACTTCTTTAAGAATATACATTCGGTGGAGACACTCTTTAACGAACGAATCCTTTCCTCATGCGTGGTCTATGATGGTGATATAACCAATCCTGCCCTGCATTGTGGTTTGTATAACTTCCGCCAACTGCCGGAATAACCCCCTCCCCCTCTTGCCCACTCCAAAATAATTCCGTACCTTTGCATGCAGAATAGAAAACTGAACAGTATTCCCTATGAATATTATCGAAACACCTATCAAGGACCTCCTTATCATTGAGCCCGATGTCTTCAAAGACGAGCGGGGCTTCTTCATGGAGACCTACAACGCCGAACGCTATGCCAAGGCAGGTATCAAACAGCATTTCGTGCAGAACAACATGTCCTCCTCCTCTTATGGCGTGGTGCGCGGACTCCATTTCCAGAAAGCACCCTATGCACAGTCCAAACTCGTCTCCTGCATCGTCGGTGAAGTACTCGATGTAGCCGTCGACTTGCGCGAAGGGAGCCCTACCTTCGGACAGTGGTTCTCTGTTCGACTCTCCGAGGATAACCATCGACAATTCCTTATCCCACAAGGCTTTGCACACGGTTTCTCCGTCCTCTCACAACACGCTATCTTCTCCTATCAGTGCGATAACCTATACAATAAGGCATCCGAAGGGGGCATCTTGCTCTCCGACCCACAACTGAACATCGATTGGCAAGTGCCGGCTGATAAGATGATTCTCAGCGACAAAGACAAACATCATCCCCTCTTGGAGGAATACATTCAAACCCTAAAACATTAACCAATGAATATACTCATCACAGGTTCTAACGGCCAGTTAGGCAATGAGATGCGCAACCTCGCACCTCTGCACAATAAACATCAGTACTTCTTCACCGACGTCCAAGAGTTGGACATCACTGACCCCAAAGCCGTCTTCGCTTTTGTCGAGACGAACCATATCGACTTCATCGTCAACTGTGCTGCATACACCAATGTCGACAAGGCGGAAGAGGACGAACCTACTGCCCAACGGATCAATGCCTATGCCGTGCAGAACTTAGGCCGAACCAAACTCCCTATCGTTCATGTATCAACCGACTATGTATTCGATGGCAGTGCTTGTATGCCTTACACCGAGGAACAGACCCCTGCGCCACAGACTGCCTATGGACGAACGAAGTTAGAAGGCGAACGGCTACTCATGCAGTCCAACCCAAAGGCTATCATCATCCGCACCGCATGGTTGTACTCTGCCTATGGGAAGAACTTTGTGAAGACCATGATGAACCTCTTTGCTTCCAAAGAACAACTCTCCGTCGTCTTCGATCAGATCGGTACTCCTACCTATGCTGCCGACCTTGCCATAGCTATCTTCTGTATCATTGAGTCCGATAACCAAGTGCCTGGCGTATACCATTTCACAAACGAAGGCGTATGTTCGTGGTATGATTTCGCACACGAGATTCAGCACCAGACCCATGCTGCATGCAAGGTACTGCCTATCTTGTCGGCTGAGTATCCCTCCAAGACCCCTCGACCCCACTATAGCGTATTGGATAAGTCAAAGATAAAGAAAACCTTCGGTTGTGATATCCCACATTGGACCGACGGCTTAGCAAGATGCTTGCAAGCACTCAGCAAAGAATAAAATTAACGACCATGAATACCATGAAAAAGACATATCTGTTCCTTTGTCTGCTTGCTGCCCTTTGTATGGGGTGTAGTAAGAACTCCTCCACCACCTCGACTGCCTTCGACTTGCATAATCTCCAAGGCGAGTGGCTGATTGTTCAATTAGATAGTGTGCCCTTGCATGCTGAGGCTGACGAGGAAGCGCCGAATATCTTGTTCGATGTGGATAACCATTCCTTTGCTTGTTATATAGGTTGCAATCGTATGGGTGGCACCTTTTCTATTGAAGGTGACTCCTTGCGCCTAACGGATATCTATGCTACACGGATGTACTGTCCCGATAAGATGGACCAAGAGCAACGATTAGGTGAGGTATTGGAACAAGTCTCTTCCGCCGAGCAAACCCCCGACGGAAACATCCTCCTCTCCAATCCGTCCCACTCCAATCCTTCCCACACTGCCCAACTAACCCTCACCCGCCCCAATAACTAAGCGTTATCAGTAGCGTTGTTAATTGTTAATTGTTAATTGTTAATTGTTAATTGTTAATTGTTACTCCTCCAATTCCTCGAAGGTGTAATTCAGGAAGTCATTCATAGGCTTGAACGCCTTGCATATCTCCACCAGATGTCGCAGGAAATCCTCTTGTTCCACCTCTTCGTCGGTGAACATACAAGAGCAAGTGAATGCCTTACGCTTTAGCCAATCACTATGCTTCCAATCGGCAGGGAAACCTTGCGGCACCCGCTGCAACATATATTCGGTATCAAAGTCCTTGAAGTACTTGCGGAAAGACGGAGAATTCATTATCTCTTCCAACTCATCTGCATTGTCGTAGATGCTCTGCCTGAGGGCCTTTAGTAGTTTCGGTTCAGGACACCATATACCCCCTGCAAACATACAACGCTCTGGCTGTATATGGAGGTAGTACCCACCATAAGGACTCTTCTTTCCTCCGTGAGCGGCTAAGAAAGTGCCAAACCATTCCTTATAAGGTCTCTTATCGGGAGAGAAACGCACATCCCGATAGATACGCCATATACAATCCTTAGGTGCCAACCCTTGTAACATCGGGTCTACTTGTTGCATGGCATCTATAAACGATGCAGTAAACCCTTCAAACTCGTCTCTACAACGGGTGTACTCCTCTTTGTGCTCACTAAACCATTCTCGGTTGTTATTGCACGCCAGCCCCGTCAAAAACTCCAATATCTGCTTTGTATCCATTGTCTTGTCGTCTATATACATAATGAGATGCACAACCTAACTCGATTGTGCATCTCCTTACTTATTTTTCTACTTAGAACTCCACCGTAGGAGCTTTGTCTGCGCCTTCCGCTGCAGCAAAGTATGCCTTCCTTTCGAAGTTGCATAGATTGGCTACGATGTTTGTTGGGAAACGACGAATAAAGGTGTTATACTCTTTGGCTGTCTTATTGAACTCGTTGCGGGCTACTGTAATACGGTTCTCTGTACCTTCCAGTTGGTCCTGCAACTTACTGAAATTCTCACTTGCTTTCAAGTCTGGATAAGCCTCACTAATAGCAATAAGGCGTCCTAAAGCGCTACTCAGTTCGTTTTGTGCACTCTCAAAGGCTTTCAAGTCTTCCTCCGATAGGTTGTCTGCATTGAGTTGGATAGAGGTTGCCTTCGAACGTGCCTCTACTACGGCATCAAGGGTGTTCTGCTCGTGAGCTGCATAACCCTTGACCGTGTTGACTAAGTTAGGTACAAGGTCTGCTCTACGCTGATACTGGTTCTCTACTTGTGCCCATGCACTCTCTACTGCCTCTTGTTGAGTTACTAAACTGTTGTACTGACCAAAGCCCCAAATAGCAATAAGTGCTACGGCTGCCAATACAACCAATGTGATAAGGGTTCCTTTTTTCATAATGTGTTATGATGTTATTTAGTTAATATTGTCGTTAGAACTTGCCACTTGCACCACCTCCGAAACTGATGCCGCCTCCGAAACTGCCCCCACTCATTCCTCCACCTGAACCATGCCTGCCGCCTGTAGCAACTACTACCGGTACGCAAGGAATGATATAAGTCTTGATGGATGTCTTACCACAATGCTCACATCGATAGGTTTTCTCCCCTCGCCCCTCGATAAGCGTAGTCGGGTGGCGGGTAATGACATCGCTCTGTAAGGTGTAAGTCTTAGCATGGCAATAGGGACATTGTGTATACTGTGTGCTCTCCTGCTCGTAGGGTAGGGTGATATGGTTGAGGCACGAAGGACAGAACCATACATCGTAGTCCATACTCTTTACCCGCTCTTCCGCTTGCTCTGCATTATTAAGGTATATATCCTCTTCCTCCTCCGAGAGAAGCCGCATCGGTTTCTTACATTCAGGGCAAAGCATGGGTCGAGTGCGAAGTCGTTTTACTTGCTTAAGATACCACCACAAGAAGAAAGCACATGGTACAGCAAAGAATATTCCACAGATCTGAAACTTATAGAGATTGACCTTAGCATGCTGGTAGCGTATGTTATTCATCTTATCTTTCCGCCCATTCAGTTCCTTATAGGCAGCAAAGGCAAGTAAGATAAGCATGAAAAAAGAGAAGCACAGGTAGTAACTTATATACAAAGGTGCTTTCGTCGGACGGTGGAAGGCGAGTAGTAGTTCAGCAAGAGCATCATCGGTTGTCACCTCGTTTGCAATAGCCTTTGCTCCTGCCAAGACACCTTCGTCCCACTTTTCATCACTTAGCAGGGGTATCATGTCATCCTGCAGAATATCGGAGCATCGACCATCAGGTAAGATGCCTTCCAGCCCACCCCCTATATGGATGCGAATGTCTCGACTATTGCGTACCAAGAGGATAAGTACCCCCGTATTCTTTTCTGCTTTGCCTATACCCCAAGAGTTGAATAACGACTGAGCAAAGTCCTCGACACTCTCGTTATTAGCCATCTCATCAATAGCCACAGTCACCATCTCTACCTCTGCACGTTTATGTACGGTGTTGGCAATCTGGTTGAGCTGCGCTACGCAACTGTCGGATAAGATACCGTCAGGGTTAGCAACATAATATTCTACAGATGTGAGATGGGGATTAGGAACAGCCTGCATTGTATAGGCGCCTGCAGAGACAAGCACGCAGCAGAAAAAGAGGCTGGATAGAATGCTCATTCTTTTCATAGTACGAACTGGCTTGTTGTTAATTCTAATTTTATGTGTACCTTTGCAGACCGTTTGGTGTACCCCCGCCGGGAATCGAACCCGGATCTAAAGTTTAGGAAACTCGTATTCTATCCATTGAACTACA
>CAYNMA010000075.1:0-12184 GCA_964398075.1 uncultured Bacteroides sp.
AGACCAATACCATCAGCACTAGTTTGAAGATTGAGTGAGAGCGCTGGTCGACGGCTACAGGTCTCATTATATACCTCATGCGTATTATTGCGTTTGATACTACCCACTATCAAGAGGGGTATAGAAGCAGATGTCATAAGACTACCTGCTCCCATGAAAAAAGCGCCAGCGACTACACAACCTGCAGCCGCATGAGACGTAGTATTGGCTCCTGCAAGAGCTGAACCAAGACCATAAGCTGCACCATAGAAATACATGGGTGCACCGATGAGCAGGGCAGAACCTAAGCCTGCGCCAAAGAGTCCCCAACCAGTTTTCCATAGACGGGTGCCCTTTTGATAGGATGCCCAAGCCTCTGGACAGTTGTTTTGCAAGAAACTGAGGTATGCTTGTTCGTCCATCGCGGTCACTGTATTGCCACTATAGAGTGTGTAGGTATCGTTATAAGCCGATATGTATGGTGCAATAGTAGCCGCATCAGCATTGTTCTGCACGGTCTCTTCTTGCGAAGCATTGGCTGCCGTGTCATACACCTGCACCTCACCGTTTTCGAAGAGAATAGAATTGATCTCGGAGGTAGCCATCACGAATAGTGGTCCGTCGAGGTTCGACGATTTCTTGTACTTGATCTCGACGTTCGACACTTCTTCAATCTTTGCTTCGATGCGCTTGGCATCACGCGTAATGATGACATCCTGCGCAAAAGCGGATACGCACGACATGGCTGCGAGCAGCAGGAATAGGCTCTTTCTCATAAGGGTTTGCTAGTTAGTGAGTTTATACTAAGCAATCGTCTAATAACTTGCAGATAGCCTCTTTATCCATGTTCTGTCCGATAAAGACGAGTTTCTGCATACGGTCGCCATACTGTTCGTCCCAATCACGCCGTAACATTGGGTCTTGTGCCAATGCCTGACGGAGTTCGTCCTTTGGCATCGTGGCATAGAATGCACCAGCTTGCTTGAGGTTGAACTGCTTACCCGACTGCTCGAACACATAGCACATATCGTATTCGGAGTCGAAATAGCACATTCCTTTGCATCGGATAACACTCTTAGGCCAATGGTGTGCCACAAACTCATCGAAGCGGTTGAGGTCCATCGGCTTACGACGATAATAGACGAACGTGGAGATACCGTATTCGAGCGCTTCACCTTCCTCTTCGTTGTGGAACTCGTCGTGATCATGGTGGTGATGATGGTCGTGGTCGTGATCATCGTCGTCATCATCGTCGTCGACATCGCCTTCTACGCCAGCGATCCATGCTGCCGAACCTGCTACCTCGTCGAACGAGAATAGTTGCGTATCAAGCAGTTTGCTAAACGGCACATCACAGTAGTCGCAATCGATAATCTCAGCTTTCGGTTGGATAGCTCGAATGACGGCTCGTATATGTTTGAGTTCGTCGGGTGTCACCTCACTGGCTTTATTAAGTAAGATGAGGTTACAGAACTCGATCTGTTGTATGACAAGCGATGCGAGGTCGTCTTCTCCGAGGTCTTTCTTCTGCAGGTCGTGGCCCGAAGCAAACTCGTCACGCATACGAAGAGCATCGACCACGGTTACAATACTATCGAGTACGGGTACGGGTGCATCAGAACGATCAACAATCTGTGGATAAGAGCAAAGAGTCTGCGCAATAGGAGCGGGTTCGCATATACCGGAAGCTTCGATAACGATATAGTCGTAGATTTTCTGAGCACAGAGGTCATGGAGTTGCTGCACGAGGTTCATCTTAAGCGTGCAGCAGATGCAACCGTTCTGGAGCGCCACCAAATTATCGTCTTGCGCTGTCACCACGCCACCTTTCTGTATTAGGTCGGCATCTATATTCACTTCGCCTATGTCGTTCACTATAACGGCAAAACGAATACCTTTGCGGTTGGTTAATATACGGTTGAGAAGAGTTGTTTTACCGCTACCCAGATAACCCGTGAGTAGTAGGACGGGAACTGTTTCAGTATTCATTGATTTGACAATTTTACAATTTACAATTTGGGTAGCAAAAAGTGCGCCAAAGTGGTATACTTTCTTGCCTCTGCCATTATGTCGCTTCTACGCAGTGGTCAATTGTCAATTGTTCAATTGTCAATTGTTTGTTAATTGGTTATATCTTCGGGAATTTACTCGGTAGGCGATGAGGGCGTCGGTGAGGTTATTCTCGGCTTGCAAGAGTGTGGTTTGTGCTGACAGGAGGTCGGTGATAGTACCTGTTCCGGCGCGGTAGTTGACGCCTGAGAGTCGGTAGTTCTCACGGGCAATAGAGAGTGCCCGTTGATTCTCGCCCACAAGTATATAGGCCTCGAGCATCTTATCGTAGGCTTGTTGGGTGCGTAGCGAGAGTTGTTCGGTAAGTTGTGCTTGCTGCAGGCGTGCCTGTTCGAGGGCGACATTATCCTCATGAATCTTATGTCCGGTTTCCCACCAAGCCGTTAAGGGCACGGATACGGTAATGAAGAGGGCACCATTGCCAGTTTTACTGCCTAATCCATCACGCAGGATGTTCATTTGGATATTACTATACCCATAATGTGCGCCCACGGCTACTTGCGGCAATGCCTCGGCAATCGTCATACGTCGTTGCAGTTCAGCCGCACGTACCTGCAGGGCAAGAAGGTCGGTTTCTGGCGAGTCGCTCGAGTCGGTGTAGGTAGCAGTAAAGAGGACGGTATCGGCAGTGATAGACTCTAACGGGATAGAGTCAAGATGATGGTCGGAATTCGATAGCGAGACCGATTGCCATAGGGCACGTTTTGCAAGAGATAGACCGTTGTTGAGTTGTATCTGTGTGCGCTGTATCTCCGATTGCCGCAGTTCGACCTGCAGCAGATCGGTCTGCAGTGCAAGTCCGGCATCGACAGCGGCTTTCACTGTACGGTGGATCGTATCGAGCAGACCCGTCACAGCAGTGAGTGTATGCTGTTTGTCGTTCAATCCGACAACAAGCCAATAACTCTCCTCCACTTGTTGCAGAAGGTCACGCTCCGTTATCTCGGTCTGCCGTTCGGCGGCTTCTACGCCTACCTGCGCTAAGCGGTTACCTGCCACAATTTTTCCTCCTACATACACCGGTTGCAGAGCCGTCACTCCTACTTGATAGCCATATTGAAAGAGCGAGAGGGTGTTCTCCAATCCGAGCGCTGCGCCATAGTTACCATAGAGCATCGTCAGCAGGTCGCGCACCGAGGCATTGTTGATATCGTCGATACCAATCTCCACCAGTGGGTGCAGACTATGATAGCCCATAGCCGAAGCCGATATCTGTGGAAAGTACTTCGTGAGAGCTTGTGCCTTCACTTGTTGTGCTTTCTCTATATCGAGTCGTGCTCGCTGCAGTTCTTTATTGTTCTGCTTGGCTAAGGCTAGGCATGAATCAAGTGTGAGTGTATCGTGCATTGTTACCGTTTGTGCCGATAGGCAGACGGCAGTTAGCAATAACACTATTGATAAGTATGCTCTAAATGATCGTTTCATAGGTTTAGGCTTTGGCTTTGCGTTTATCTTTATGCTGATACATCTTCCAATAGGTGATAGGCAGGATTGTCAGCGTAAGCGGCAGGGTAAAGAGTGATCCGAAGCAGATAACGACACCCATAGGCATCCATAGACTGGTGTGCGCTATGATCATTGGTATAACGCCGAGGGCGGTAGTAGCCGTTGTGAGGAAGATAGGACGCATACGTCGCAGTCCTGCCTCAAAAGCAGCCTCAGCCACTGGTGTTCCGTGTTTGCGTAGGTCTTCGGCATACTCATACATCATGATGGCGTTACGAACGATGACACCGATGAGACTGACGATACCTAGTACTGCCGTGATGGATATATCCATGCCGAATAGGTATAATCCAAGGAAAGCACCGAAGATACAAAGGATACTACTCGAAAGAGTAAGCAGAGCGAGGGCTATGTCGCCAAAGTGATAGAGCAAGAGTGCCAACATCACTAAGAGGGCTGCCACGATACTCCATAGTATCTCGGGTATCATCTCGCTATTGATTGAACTGAGTCCGCCATAGGAGATTGTCATATTCTCGGGTAGATCGTTCATATTCTCTTTGATCCATTCCTTCACTTTGCGTTCAGCCGATACTTGACTTGTTGTACCACGAAGGTCGCATCCGACAGTGACTGTAGGAACGGAGTTGCGGTGTTCTATCGAGGCACGATGCCACTCGGGTGATAGGTCTGCCACTTGTCGCAGAGGCACCCATACGCCAGGATATGCAGTAGGTATCATGATGTCTTCCAACTCAGCAGTCTTCATCTCTTTGCCTCCGGCTGTATAGAGCAGAACAGGTATGCCGTAGTCACCTTCCCAGATAGTAGTCACCTTTGCTCCAGTGGTGAGGGTACTGAGATAGAGCGAGAGGGTGGTCTCAGTGATACCAAGGCGTGTAGCCTCATCTTGTCGAAGGGTTATCTTGGTCTGTGCTGTGAACTGGTCGTTGTCGGAATGCACCCACATCATCTCGGGTTGTTGTGCCATGAACTGCTCCAACGAGTCGGCATAGACTGACATCGTCTCGATATCGGTACCTTGGAAACGAATCTCGAGTGGGTTCTTCGCTGCTTGATAGTCCACTTGCTTGAAGCGGATATAGGCGTTTGGAAAATAGTTCTCGTAGCGAGGTGTCATCTCCTGTAATAGTTCCGCAGTGGCAGCCGTCGAGGTAGTGTTGACAATGAACTGCGCATACGAAGGCTTAGCCATCTGTGGGGTATAGGTAGCATGAAAACGCGGTGAGGCTTGTCCCACAAAAGAGGTAATGGAGGTGATGCGTTTATCGACACGCATCATCCGTGCCAGCGAGTCTGCAACTTGGGCTGTTTCGTCGACTGATGACCCTTCTCGCAAGTGTATCTCCACAGCGAAGCACTCTCGTTCTGCCTTCGGGAGAAGTTGGAGGTTAAGTCGTGTCATAAGGAAACCACCTAAGCCAAGGCAGACGATAAGCAATCCGAAAGAGATATAGGGATGATAGAAACAGCGAGTGAGTGTTTTCTTATATCCTGCTTGTAGCCATGCAAAGAAACGGTTCTGCATACGCTCGAAAAGCATCATCTCGCTCTCTTTCTGTCGGTGTATGAAGCGTGTAGCGAGGTAAGGCGTTACCCATGTTGCATAGAATATACTGGCTGTTAGAGCGAATAGGATAGCCCACGGAAATAGTTGCACAAACTCCCCAAGAGGTCCTTTGATGATATGCGTCATTGGGAAGAACATGCCCGAGATAGAGCAGGTGGCGATAGCCATGGGCACGAACAACTGTTCGGTGCTGACTACGGCAGAGTACCATCGGCTATAGCCTCGTTGAAGGAGGTCGGAGTATCCGTCGATGACTATGACCGAGTCGTCCACAATCATACCTAATACCACGATGAGGGCAGCCAACGTGACAGTATTCAGTTCGATACCTGTTAGATACATCAGTCCGATGGCAGCGGCGGTGCAGACGGGCACACCCGTGCTGGCTACTAAGGCTGTTCGCAGAGGGAAGAGAACGAGCATGACGGCAATGACGACGATGATAGATAGGACTATGTCGCGCATAAAAGAGCGCACGGAGTCGTCAACCACCTTCGGTTGGTCGGTGATGCGATGGAAATGGATATCAGGTGGCAGTTGTTGGCGCACGGCAGCAATCTCTTTATCCACTTTCTCACCAAAAGCCACGATGTTATTCCCTGGCATCATCTCCATGTTGATGATTAGGCACGAGCGGTCGGGCGAGATAGCGGCTTGGGCATCTCCGGTATAGTACTCCACGAACTGCGAAGCCTCTTTATAGCGTCGTTCTACGGTCGCTATATCCTTGAGTCGGATTGTGCTATTGGTGACGGGGTCGTACCAGACTATCTGTTCGGCTATCTCTTGTTCGGACTTATAGGGTATGGTCACTTGCAGTTGTTGTCCGTTATCGAGACTGCCACTCAGTGTACGAAAACTCTGTAAGAGCAGCGACATCTGCAGGGTGGTCTGGTCGATACCATACGCTGATAGTCGGTCGGCATCGATGGTGATAGCCACTTCCTCTTGTTGCGTACCGAGAGTCTTGATTCTTCCCATCTCGGGGATAGTACGCAGACGAGTACATAAGGTGCGTGCATACTGTTCCAACTCGCGTGGACTGCGCTCGTCGCTCTCGACAGCCAGAAGCATTGAAGAGGTATTTCCAAAGTCGTCTACCACAATCACCTGCAGCACACCAGCCGGTAGTTTGGTCGCCTTAAAGAGGTCGAGTCCGGCACGGATACTGGTCCAAGCCTCAGCACTCGACTTAACGGAGGTGCGGATAGTGACATAGACATAGACTATACCATCTTCGGTGACGGAATAGGTATGTTCCTTATCTACCTGTTCGTAGCCATTGAGATAATCCTCGAGGGGGATAGTGACTTGCTGCTCTACCTCTTGTGCTGTTGCCCCTGGGTAGACAGCTGCTACTACTCCTTGGCGTATTTGGAACTGAGGGAACTCGTCTTTATTCATCTTTGGCAATGACCATAGTCCTATACCTAAGAGGATAAAGACCACCATAGCCACCATGCCATGATGGCGCATTGCGCCTTCTATATGACTCCTCTTTTTCATAGGTTAGTAACTTAGTCCTGCTCCTACATACAGTTTCTGGAAGCCGTCGGTGATGACAACGTCTCCTTGTTGTAGTCCGCTGGTGATGAGTACATTATCGCCTATATACTGCCCCACTTCTACTTGGCGTCGAAGGGCTATGTAGTTGTCGGCTACCCATACGCTGCGCCCCGACTTGAGGGTCTGCACGCAAGCAGAGGGTACGGCATAGCCGGTCTGCGTCTGCGTCTGCAACCACACTTTCGTTACCATGCCTGGCAGAAAAGTAGTGTGTACAGTATCTTGCAGTAGCGCTTTGACTGTATAGGTATGCGCGATAGTGTTAGCAATGAGATCTTTCTCTACGATAATAGCACCTATTGTGTCCTTGCCGATGGCTGGGATATAGAGTCGTGCGCTATCGCCAATGCGTATCGATGCGATATCGTTCTCTGAGACATCGAATGTCACCTTGTAGGTATCGTTATTGATGAGGGTAGCGATAGGGACAGCTGGTCCGACCACTTGTCCGATATGGATATTAAAGTCGCTGAGTACGCCATCACTTGGTGAGCGCAATACGCAATCGTTGAGTGACTTCTCGCCCATAGCCACCATGGAGCGTGCCTGTTGGCGTTGACTGCGCAGTTCCACCATCTTCTGTTCGGTCACGCCGCCCTCGGCAAACACTTTCTCGGCACGTTGGAGTCCATCTTCTATCTGTCGAAGGGAAGCCCGAGAGGCTTGCAGGGCATTGCGGGCTTGCGTATTGTCGACTCGCAGGATCTCTTGTCCTGCGGTGAGGCGGTCACCTTTCTTGACGCTGATAGAGGTCACTTGTCCTGCGGTCTGCATACTGAGTGGGGTGCTACTCGCACTCTCCAGTTTGCCTACATAGGTATGCGTGTTGTATGAGGTCTGTTGCTCCATGCGCTGCACGGTGACCGAGATAGGGGCTACCTGCTTGGGCGTATTATCTTTCTTGAGCGGCATCTTGTCGCACGAAGAGAGAAGGATAGCAAGGAGTAGGATGAAGGGATATTGTTTCATATTCTTGGTTTAGTTTCGTTTAGCGACCATGAGTATGTCGGAGGCTTCTATCTGTTTATCAACGGATACACCTTCGCCTTTATACTGAAGGGAGAAATGGATTGTCTCGTCGTAGATGACACCGGTGCCTGACACTTCTACTTCGTAGTTCTCAGAGTAGGTTTTCTCAACGGGTACGAGTAGTTCGGTCTCAGTATTGGTATAAGTCACCGAGAGGGTACGCGTGAAAGGTTCGAGGGTTATCTTATCGTCTTTCACCTTGGCTTGGGTGGTATAGACTCCGCCATTGAGTCCGGTGTAGTAGTTCAATGTGAGGAGAACCTTATCGTCGGAGGATGTCTTCTCTATCTGCATCGCACCTTTCTCGTTGGGGAGGACGATAGAGATGGTGTCGTCGATAGTGGCTTGTCCACTGATAGTGTAACTGTAGGAGTCGACGAGTGACTTGATAGGGTCGTTGCAAGAGGTGAGTAATACCGTTGCAAGAGAGAGAAACAGAGTCAGTTTCAGCAATTTGGTTGTATCCATATAAAGTTTTATACCTTTTATTTTGTTATTATTCGTTGTTATGCTTTACGCCCATCAGCAGATGGATATAGTCAATGTTTTCTTGTTTGCGTTGTTGGAGCAGGATATTGATGTCTTCATTACTCGTTGGCAGGAGGTGTTCTATCTCGGGCATGACGATAACCGACATGATATTGAGCGAAAAGATATAGAGGATGATCTGCTCAGCGTTGGACTTAGCAATGTTACCTGCAGCGGTTTCACGGTCGAGTGCATCCTGCAGGCGCTGGATATAGTCGGCATACTGCGTATGGGCAATGTCGGCAAGTGAGGGGATCGACTGCGATTCATTGACGATAAGTCGTGCAAAGTCCACATTATGCGCAATGAAATCGAAGTTCTGCGCTATGAGGTTGTCAATGTTCTGCAAGAAATGGAGGTTGTCGTTGCCTTCGGCAGGCAATACCGACTGAACAAATCCGTCAATCTTACGCTGTAAAACTGAGGCGAATAGGTTCTCTTTATTCTTAAAATGATAGTAAAGCAAGACATGGGTGACGCTTACCTTCTTGGCAATACGGCAGATGTTCGCCCCTTCGTAGCCGTGGCGTGCGAACTCCTCTTCTGCAGCGGTTAATATCTCTTCCTTTTTATTCTTCATATTCTCTTGATGAGATGGGATTTCCCAAATCGGCTGCAAAGGTAAGGGATATATTTTATTGCCACAAGGATTTCCTTACATTTTTGTAAGTAAAAAGAATGAGGCACGTATAAGTCGCTGATCTATATGGGTTATGATACCTATATGACAGATAGGACTTATGGGACAGATAGGATTAATGAGCCATAAGGGAGTGGTTAGAGTTCCCGAGCGAGGCGGACGCTCATGCCATCAAAACAATAGAACCAAGATACACTGAATCTATTCGCTGCAAACAATGGACCACTTGCAACACTAGAATTGACAGTAGATGACCAATAGCGACCATGTGTTTGTACGTCATATATTGCCTTATCACTCACACTTCTGTAACCGGCAGCAGGCAAGAATACTGCTCCGGCTGAGTCCATCCTATACCACTGTGCGGTCGTAAACACATTGTTTGTATAGGCAGCAGTACCTACATTGAATGTAATTCCGCTGGGTGTAGTCCAATCATCAGGAAGGAGAATAACTCCTTTCGTTCCATTGACTGTGGCAAAGCCGTGAAGACTATCTGCATCTGTACGGTTCATGAAGACATAGATCCATTCATCTCTTGTCAGTGTACGCCAAGTGTTGGCAGCATAATCATCTATTTCGTTCGTTCCCCAATCTGTGAAAGTTGAGTAATCACTATACGATTTACTTGTGTTTGTGGGGTTATTACCTGTACCCCAGCCAAACAGGTCTATCCAACCGGAATAAGTAGATGAGATATTACTATTGGCAGCGCCGATATAGTCGTATTGGTGTTCTGCAAAGCGCCAAGTGTCGGTGCTAGCTTTGTATTGCAGATTACCTGAGGCGAATACTACTTGTTTGCTTTCCGAGATTGAGAATGCACCCGAATAGAGTCGTTGCCACTGCGCATAGAGGGTGAGGTCGCCGGCAAGGACGATAGATGAGCCGACTGTATAAGTAGCACCTGTACCGTCGGGTTGGGTGTTCCACTCGATACACTTATACTTGTCTTTTGTGAAGGTGCAGGTACTGATAGTTACTACTTGCTGATTCCATACGGTGACAGTATCGTTCGTGCCATTGCCGCCGTTGGGGTTGTAGATGAGAGTGTAGGTGTCGGTAGTAGTGGCAAAAGGAACAATGAGCACTGTGCCGTTGGCGAGGGTGAAGGTCACTGCGGTGTCGGTGTAGGTGACGGCAGAGAACATACTCACGGCATCTGCACCGGCTTTGCCGGTGTCGCCTTTTGTACCTTTATCACCAGTGGCTTGTCCCACTTGTGTCCAAGTAGTTCCGTTATCGTAAGACAGATACCAGTAGCCATCGGTGCGTATCTCGAGTTGAGGTGTGTTACCATTGGTGCCATCGATACCGGTAACAGGTATCTTATTGCCGTTGTCGTCGAGTAGGAATGCGCCATCGAGTGTCCAGTAGTAGTCGCCGTCGGTGTCTTGTTGGATACTGATGACAGGCGTGTAACCATCGGCACCATCTTTGCCATTGAGGATAGTGATGGTCTTGCCCGAGAGAAAGGTGACGGTGTAGCCGTCTTTCTCATTGCCCGAGAGAGCGGTTATCATGTCGTTCCGTTGGATAGCTGTGACGATAGTCTGCAGGGCGGTGATGTCCTTGTTTATCTGTTGACACTGTTGCTCTAAGGCAGTGACACGGGTCTCGAGACTGTCGATGTTGGTATGCAGACTGTCAAGGTCGGCAAGGATGTCCTTGTGGCAAGAGGTGAGCACGAGGACGGCTGTTAGTAATATGAATGATAGTTTCTTCATTGGTCTTTGTCGTTTTGTTGTTGTCTTTAGTTTTACCGCAGGCGGGGGCGCCCGCGTCCCCAGTTATAGGTCTTGTGCGAGGCGGACACTGTGGCCTTTTATACTCATATCTGTTTCTGTATTGACTGCAGTGCCTGAAGTACCTTGGAAGTGTAGACGATAAGCAAAGTCGGGGTTGGTATACTGTGTGCTTGTCCAATAGTAACCTATGTTGGTGCCATAGACACTGGGTTCGTCATCTCGTTGTCCGCAAGCAGGAAGGAATACTGCACCTACGGCTTCGAGGGTAGTCCACTGGGTAGCATCGTACACATTGGTTGTGTATTCTTGTAAGCCGGCAGTGAGTGTTATGCCGGTAGGGGTAGTCCATGCGTCTGGCAGGAGAATGAGTCCCTCTACACTATTGACGGTAGCAAAGGCGTATAAGGTTGTGCTATGCGTGCGTGTGTTGATAAGATAGTCCCACTCGTCAGCAGAGAGTGTCCTCCATGTGTTCGGGGTGTATGAACCAATGGTGTTGTTACCCCAATCGGTGAAGGTATGGTAGAGCGAGTAAGGGAGTGCATACTTGGTAGGTGCATCGCCTGTACCCCAACTGAAGAGGTCTATCCAACCGTCGTAGGTGGAGGAGATACTGGTATTGTCGGTGCTGCTTGCTTTGTCGTATTGGTGTTCAGCAAAGCGCCAAGTGTTTGTGCTGGCTTGGTATTGTAGGTTACCTGTGGCAAAGAACACTTTCTTGGTTGCTGAGACTGAGAAGGCATAAGCCGACTCCCATTGGGCATAGAGGGTGATGTTCTTGCTCATCACTATCTCATCTCCGGCAGCGCAAGTAGCCCCTGTGCCGTCGGGTCGCGTGTTCCAACTGACGAAAGAGCAGTTCGTGCGGGTGAAGGCATTGGCTTGAACGGTGACCACTTGCTGTTTGCTGTAGGAGACGGTGTCCATCGTGCCTGTGCCGCCATTGGCGTTGTATATCAGTGTGTAGGTATTGGCAGTGTGACGGAGTGCCAGACTGGTGCCGTCGGCAAGGGTGAGGTAGATATAGTTCTCGTCGGAGGTCACGCTCTGGAACATCTGCGTGCCAGGGTTACCTGGCTCACCTGTGTCACCTTGTTTGCCGGTGTCACCGGTGGCATAAAGGAGTTGCTGCCAGTCGGTACCATTGAGCGAGAGATACCAATAGCCGTCGGAGGGGTCTATCTTGAGTTGCGGTGTGATACCATTGGTGCCGTTGACCGGTATCTTGTTACCGTCGGCAAGTAGGAACTCGCCATCGAGTGTCCAGTAGTAGATACCGTCGGTGTCTTGTCGTACGCCGATGATAGGTGCTACGGCATCGTTGCCTTTCTCGCCGTTGTGGATAGTGATAGCCGTGCCACTAAGGAAGGTAAGGGTATAGCCGGTGGTATCACTACCCGAGATGATGGGTGTGAGAGTGGCTATCATGTCGTTCTGCTGGATAGCACTGACGATAGTCTGTAGGGAGGCGATGTTTGTGTTCATCTGCTTACACTGCTCCTCGAGGTGTTCGATACGTGTCTGCAAATCGTTGACATCAGTCTTGAGAGAGTCGATGTCGGCAAGGATGTCTTTATGGCAGGAGGT
>CAYNMA010000076.1:0-12116 GCA_964398075.1 uncultured Bacteroides sp.
TTGGGATGTTTCTCCACTTTTTGAGCGCTTTGTGGTTTTTATTTGTATCTGCTTGCCTTTCACTCAGTCACAATGCTCGCATTGCTCCTTCGTTCAAGCCAACCATCTACTAAATAAAATTCCACAAATCATCTCAAAAGCAATTTTTAGAACATCCCTAAAAAGAAAAACACACTAGACGTTCGATATCATACTACTAATACAGTATGTGAATGCGTGCGAAACGCTTTTTTGTTCTTTGGTATTTCAAAAATACCGCAGAAGCAGGTTGAGTAAGCGGGTTCACCATGATTATATTTTATTTCCTGTTTTATCAATGTTGAGCTATAGGGCAAGGCGCAAGCCGAGGTTGTTGTTACTATTCGAAGGCGTATTGTTGTTGCGGTTCGAGACACGGCAGTTCCTCGCATTGTTGTAGTAGCTACCACCTCGGTTCACACGATAAGACCCTGTCGCTTATTCACCTTGTTCTTTTATTGAATTATCATCATTGTTTGTTGACGGAAGGTATCCGATTGTACCTTATTTACAAATGCCAATAAAGGCAACAAATGGTGTTGCAATTGTGTTTGATCTATCTGGTCATTGTTGTATTGAGTATATAAATATTTCAATTTTTCTCTAAATCTATCAGCACTTCGTTTTGACAGTCGTTGTTCGTGTTTGGCTATACGATAACCCAGAAAAGTGATAAATTGAGAAGTGTGTGCAAGAGTGAACACCTTCAGCGAGAGTTGCAGTTGCAAGGCAAGATATTCACGCAGAGCAATGCCTATCTTCAATAACCTGGCTCGGTCATTATCCCAAATCAGCATATCATCCATATATCGAATATATGCGCAAGCATGAAGATGTTCTCGGATATAGTGGTCAGCATAAGCTAAATAGTGATTGGCAAAATATTGACTTGTCAAATTACCTATTGGTAATCCTTTATTAGAAGACACTGAATAACTATCTATTATTTGAGAAAACAACAATAGCAAGTGTGGGTCTTTGTAGATACGTTGCAGTTGTTGTAAGAGTATAGAGTGATCTACCGAATCAAAGTATTTGCGTACATCTAATTTTAGGCAATACCGATAGGTGTTTTGGTTGTGTATCGCTTGCTCGAGAGCCATATAGGTACCTCGTCCGATTCGACTAGCATAACTATCATTTGTTTGAAAACGTTCAAAATCCTCGTGGCAGATATTCATCAAGGCGTGATGTAATACTCGTTGCGCAAAAGGCGCAGCACAGATGAGTCGCTCCTTTGGATCGTAGATAGTGAAATAGTGATAGTTTCCAACTTGAACTTGATCGGTAAGCAACGATGAACGTAAAGACATAAGATTCTCTTGGAGGTTCTGAGAATAAGTCAACACCTCTTGCTTTGCAGATTTTCCGCGTTTGGCTTTTATATAAGACCAACGCAGATTTTCCATATCTGCAACTTGTTCTATAATATACCCTTTGCGTTTCATCTTAGAATAAGGCACTGTCATTGGGAGAAGGTTCAGTCATAGCCAACAGTCGTTCGGCATAACGATCGGCACGGGCTGAGTTGATCCCTGATATCTTTTGAACGGATATCTTTGTCGGCTTTTCTTGTTTGGCTATTTCGACTAATTCTTTATCGGTAAAGATAGCAAATGCTGGCTGTTTTTCCTCATTAGCTATCGCTTTGCGACGCTCCCGCAAACGAGAGAAACGTTCATATATTGCTGGTTCCAATTCAGCTTTCCAATCAATCTTATTCTCTTGCGAATAATTTGCCTTAACAATGGCTGTATCCATATATGATACGGAAAAAGTCCAAAAGGCTCGCTGTTCATCATACTTTTGCTGCACTTCTAATATGCGGTGCCCACGCAAAAACTTGTTCATTTCTTCCTGCTCTGCTATAGATGCTTGAGCTGGAATTGTAAAAATCATTATTTGCATATCTCATTCTTTTGCGATGTGCTACGAAACGGGGCTTAACGCACCCGTTTCTCTGCACCTCGATTATATTCTTTCTTTCGTTTATATTTCTCTATGGTGAACTATAGGGCAAGGCGCAAGCCGAGGTTGATGAAACTAAACGAAGGCGCATAGCTGCCGCGGATCGAGACACGGCAGAACCACGCAAGGTCGCAGAAGCCACCACCTCGGTACACACGATAAGACCCTGAGTTTGGACCTTGTGGATTATTTTGCACATAACTTGAATATGTACCAAACCAATCGTTGCACCACTCCCTCACATTGCCGGACATATCATACAAACCTAGTTCGTTGGGGAGCTTTTTCTTAACAGGGTGAGTTTGATAGCCACTATTCTCTGTATACCATGCTACACTGCCTATATTATCACTGCCTGCGTACATATAACCACGACTTTTATTTCCTCCTCGAGCTGCAAATTCCCATTCTGCTTCAGTTGGCAAACGGAAGTTTTGTCCTGTTATGCTATTCAACTTACTGATAAAATTCTTACAGTCATCATAACTTACAGTTTCTACGGGATAATCCACGCCACCCTTATTGTAACTTGGATTGCTACCCATTACGGCATGCCATAATGCTTGAGTAACCTCTGTCTCTCCAATGTAATAACTACTCAATCTCACGCTATGTGTAGGTTTCTCATCGCTATATACATTACTTCCTTGTTCTGATGTTGCACCCATCGTGAATGTTCCGCTTTGAACATATACCATCTTGAATGAGACACCTTTGACTATAAACTGCTTATCAACGGACTCGACTCTAGCAGAATTCTCAGCATTAAAAATTGCTGATTTAACATTTGCTACATTCACGACTTCAAAAGAGCCAGGTTTAAGTTGATATCCACAATTAGGACAAAAGTTCGCTTTATCAGGGATACGCTTAGTTTGACATTTCTTACAGTTTATCATTGTTTTATGTATTTTATGTATCTATACTCAAATGATTTATGTTTGTTTAATTTGAATTTGCTAAAACATCTATTCTTTTGACATTTTCATTATTTCACGACCACAAGTAGGACAGAATTTTGTACCTTCTTGGAATATTTTCTTGCATGTTGGGCAGGTTAATATATAGTTGTCGATGACTCTACGTTTCAAGGGGTTGCCATCGATTGCACAGAAAATAGCACCATCGGGATAGCATTTGCCACAATCACAGACCATCTCGACTTTCTTTATACCGCTCTCAAGTTCTTCTTGTTGTATCTTATGTTTTTCCCACCTTTCTTTTGCAGCAATATACTTTTTGACACTTTTATTTATTCGAATAACGAATACCATATATGCAAAATCTTCAAGTAGTAGTATAATTGAAGCGAGCCATCCTGCTAATTGCTTACCTGGAGAAAATATTAAAGGCACAGTTATAAATAACGCAAATAGTATTAATAGATTAACACCAATAATAAGTCCAATGGGGGTTAAATTATGCTCTGTATATCGCTGTTCCTTTTTGCTACCACCACATTTTTTGCAAACTTGGTCTGTGTTTACATACCCACAAATATTACATTCCCAGGTTTTTATAATTACACTCATTTTTATATTAATGATAAATGGTCAATTTTCTCTAAGATTGGCAATTGTTGGTCCTTTCGAACTTGCTTTTTATAATCTTCTATGGTAAAATATTCTACTTGAGAACAGTGCCAATCGATTTTGTAAAATTCCTGCAGATTGTTTTGAATATCAAATTTGCTTTTTTCGTCGCGAGTTATTATTATAACAGACCGACATGTGCTGATACCATTTTTGATATTTTCAAAGAAGGCATCAAAATAGCATCTATCAACTTCGGATAGGGAATGACCAAAGAACACTACCTGATTTGCGGTTTTAAGTCTATCTACAATCTTTGTGTTTCGTAATCGATTTGTCTTTCGCATCAATTCTAGCCCCGGGGCAGTTTGACTATCTTTGGCTCCTATGATGATATCCTTATTTTCAAGACTACCATGTATATACTCCATCTTATTTGATAAAGCAATTCGTTTTCTCTTCTCTATCTGATTATTCTCATAGACTAAATCTGCTAAAATGTGTAAGTCTGTATAGTTAAAAGAGAAAATATGATATAATTTGTGTAATAGAATAGTCTCAAATACGAGATAAGCAAAAGGAACTTTTTTGCATTGTCTTCCTTTGGCCATCCGAATGTCCTCAAGTGTAGTTATTGATTTAGAAGCAGCATACTTTTCGAAACCTTCTATGATTTTCAAGTAGAAGTTATAATCTTTGTCGGTGACCCTATGTAAGTTAATACTATTAACATCAACATACTCACTAAGAGCTTTTTCTAAATCATACCAAAACTCGGATTGTAGCGCATCGTTCAAAAAAGCACATAAAGGACATTCTGTATTTTTATCAGGCCAATGTTTACTTTCGTAGAATTCTTCAAAAGTGATATCTCTGCCTAAATCACGGTCGAATCCATTCCCGATAATAAGTATTCCTTGTTGGTCCCGAATATAATTCACACTATTATTCGTTCTATCTGCAATCTTGGCTAAGTTCATTTGTAGTCTATTCTATTAAGGTGATACAATTTCAAGATTATTCGTTTTGATAAGTATTCCAACTTCCATTCTCTTTCATTTCATTTATTTTCTGGAATATCTCTTGATAGTCGATTTTAAACTGTTCAAGTACTTTTTGCATTGATGAATAAAACTCATCTTTAGCATTTTTTACTCGCGGCACTCTCTGCATTGCTTTCCCCGTGCTAATAACATGTTTTAGTTCACCATTTAGAGTGCTATTAATTGCTCCTATGTTTTCTGTATAGTAAGTAGGATGGTAGTTCTCATGCAGATAGTGTATATCTTGAGCGAATTCGTGTGCTATATGCTCAAAGATATGACCATCTGGAGATACGAGACCACATCCTTTGATAAATTGTTCTCTCGATGATTGCTCTAAACGATTCCACTTCTCATCTATTTCGTGATGCTTATTCCATTCTTCTCGTGTCATATTTTCTGAGTTTTAATTATTTCATTACCACATGTAGGACAGAATTTTGTACCTTCTTGGAATATTTTCTTGCATGTTGGGCAGGTTAATATATAGTTGTCGATGACTCTACGTTTCAAGGGGTTGCCATCGATTGCACAGAAAATAGCACCATCGGGATAGCATTTGCCACAATCACAGACCATCTCGACTTTCTTTATACCACTCTCAATTTCTTGTTGTATCTTCTTCTGTTCTGCTTTTTGTAGATTCCATTGCCGTTTCTTTTCTTCTTGTTCCGACTTCCTGCGTTTATCATATTTGAGACAACCTAGAAAAAGTACTATACCCAATAATAATGCTATCAAACACAATAGACTTTCAAGATATGCTCCCTCTACAAGGAACTGAATACAGAATCCTATACAAGGGAACCCTGCTAGTATCAAGAACCCACCAGACAAAGACTCAATGTGTCCAATCCAGTTCATTTGTTTTTTCTCGAACTGCATTTTTCCATAGTTGTATGCTTCTTTACAGTTTTACGATGGCTTTTATTAGTACTCTCCCATTTAATTCGACACCTGCACGGAGAGTGGAGATGATAGGTGTGCTATCCTCTACACAAGCAAAGGGTACTGTACGATGGCGCAGATTATTGAATGCAGTCTCTTTTGTGATAGCGGTACACCCACCAAGATTCATAGAGGCAATGATTTGCTCGGACATATCCATTAGTATGTCTTTGGCTTCTCCGTCAGGCATTTGGGCAGACAACTGATCATAGTTCTTTACCATCTCTGCTAACTGTTTGCAGATGGATTCCATCTCTTTGATTGAACATGTGGATTCACTTACTGAAGGCGTGGATTCTTGGGTTGAAGTCTCGGCTGCCCAATTGTCATCGGGCTGTACATCTGTGTTTATCTCCTCTGACGATACTATCTCTTGTTGTGAAACAGTTTCATCTGGTTGCAGTTCATTTGTTTCATCAACTATTATTTCTTCCGAACTAGGTTCTGCCAACCATTGGTCGATTTGTTCTACTTGTCTGGCAGCACAATTTCGCCAAAGACCGAGCATCTTTTTTACAAATTCATTTCTGTTCATATCTTTCCATATACTTGTGCGGCATAGATGGCAATCTCTTGCATCTTTGGATCTATGTAGCGCATTGATTTACCTTGCCAAAACATTTGGCGATTCATTTTCTGTTCGTTGCTTAGTTTCCCTAATCCACCATTATGCATACCAAACAACTCGCATAACTCCTCATAGTTTTCTTGCGAGAATCGTTCTTTGTTGTTCCGTACCTCAACAAGCATGCTATAGTTTTTGTTCTGCCCTTGCAGTTCAACAATCAACTTTTCTGTTGGTTTGACTAACTCATTTAGTATGGCATCATCTAAGCGTTTGATGGTTGCTTCCGTCTTTACCTGAGATTGAATAAACGACGTCATTTCATCCGCTGCAGCAGAATGCGATGGACTGATATACTGCTTGATGAGAGATTCCCACTCTGCAGATTTCCTTGATGCTCGTTTGATAGAGAACATCGCATCGTTGCGTATCTGTATAAGAATCTTGTTTAGTTTATTTAGCAAAACTGTACAGCGGATAGCCTTGCTACGATCAAAGAATTGCTCTTGTAGAGTCTGCTTCACTGCGTCAAAATTGGCTAACTTGTACAACTCGTGCTTAGCGTCCTCAACAGAGTGCTTTTCGTATAATGTCTTGATGATTGCTCGGAACACCCCCCATGGAATATTTCCTTTCATCCGTTTCCTTTCATCTGCCGGCAAGAGGTTTGGATATCTCTTTAGAAGTGCAGCATCGTATTTTCCTTCCCATACATCTTGCTTTGTACTGAGGTACTTGGTGAATATATCCTCCGGAACGCTTCTCAGTAGATTGTACCAATTATTGAGTTTCTCTTCGTTCTTCTTGAGCGTACTATAAAGACATGCGGAGACTGGCAGTACTCCACTTAGTTGGTCTTTGAGACTTTGAGCGACATACGCTGCTTGCTCTTGGCTGTTATAGAGTGTTGCCTCTTCTTCATCAATACGGGAGATGATACCAATCGCATTAAGCGCAGATGCGCCATCACATGCTTGTGCGAAATTATCAAGGAACTGCTTGTTGCTAGCATTAGCCACTGCTCCCACAAGATAAATGACTGCATCGGCTTTGGCTGTTAGTTCTCGGGTCTGCGTATCATGCTCTTTACGAAGTTGTTTTTCCTCATTTTGGTCAATACCAAAGATTGTCTCTGCGGCTTCTTGGTGGTCGCTGACGACGGCATCTGTACCTGGAGTATCAATTAGAGTGATGTCTTTCAAGATGGGATTCTCTAACCGTTGCTCGAAATAGAGGATATTCTTACGCTTTGCGGCTGTAGCAGGACTGTGTCCTTGTAATGAGTTCATAAACTCTTGACTGACATATTCCTCATGACCGTCTTTGTAAACTACTAAGACAGGATGTGCCGTATCAATTGGTTTGCCGTAGACAAACTGGTTGATAGTAGCAGTGGCTTCCGTTTCTCCAACTAAGGCGAGGTCTTCACCAAGTAAGGTGTTGATAAAAGTACTCTTACCTGCTTTTACTCGTCCACCCACTGCCAACTTACAAGGTTGTCCTACTTGCCGTTTCAGTGCGTCAATCTCATCAATCCATTGAGCCGCATTGGGCAGTTCGCGCACTATCTCAGTACTGCGATTAAGGATAGCAATCGTTTTTTCTTCTATGGGGTTCATTGTTTATACGAGTAATTCGGTTTGCCACAGTTCATGCAGAACTTCTCAATCGATGTTATTGGTTTGCCGCAATAGATACAGAAATGTTTAGTCACTGGACTTGCGACCGTTTTGATTTTTGCGTCAACAGAATACATTGCTCCGACTGCTACAGCAATATCAAGGTCACCTGTGGTTACTACTTTTACACTACTACCCAACAACTCCTTCATTTTGGATTGTATCAAGGGGAGTCGAGAACTACCACCTATCAAAATAGCATGGTCAAGAGGCAAGCGTTTAGCCTTTATATCTTTGAGTAACTGAGCAGTCTTTTCAATAGTCTTATTTACCCAAGGTTCAATGATACGATTGAAGTCTTTCTCCGAGAACTCCCTGCGGATATTTCCTACGTTGGGAATATAAGCCGAGATATAATCTGCCATTTGTCCACGGCTCAATTGCTCCTTTTGCCGACGGCATCGGTATAAAAAGGCTATATCAACCTCTTCTGGGTCGGACGATATATGTCTACCTTTCTTCGTATAGATATATTTATCCCAGTCGCTATAAAGTGCCTTGTCAATATCGTCGCCACCGCAATGACTATCACCTAATGGGGATAACGGTAGATGCAATTCACCATCAGCCTCTATCTTGAGGTATGCCACATCGAAGGTTCCTGCACCAAAATCATATACAAGGACGCCTTTACTTGTTGCCGGTACTATTCCCGACCTCACTGCATACATGGCGGCAGAAACGGGTTCTTCTAATAGTTTTACTTTTTTGAATCCGGCTAATGCTGCAGCATGCTTTAGACATTCTTTTTTCCATTCCTCAAACACCACAGGATGTGTCAATACTACCTTGTCTATTGTGCTGCCACCCAGTTGACAAGACATCTCTACTTGTTCCTTTATCTTTGCAAGGATGAATGAGATGATATCTGCATCGCTATATGTCTTATGAGGACGACGATATTGGTTCCCTTGGCGCATTCGAGTTTTGATACCCACGATAGTATTATCCTGTACTATTCTACGATCTTCTTCATCGGCAGTAGCCGCATCTTCTAACGCCAAATAAGGACCAACACCAACATTAACTTTCTCTGACTGGGTGAACGCCACGACAGATGGCATCTTCATATTGCCAGAATCGTTAAAACGCACTGCCTCTGGAGTGTTGGTAGTTGGATTTATCCATGAAGCCGAACAAAAACTTGTTCCGAAATCTATTCCTATTGTTACACTCATAATCAATTACATTGCTTTTCCATTTGTTTTAGTATAATCTGTGCTTTCGTGAGATTATCACAAATAGGTTTCCACTGAGCCATGACTCTTTCTATCTCATTTAGTTTTTGACGACGGGACGTCTCATCAGCTTTGGCTTGTTCGTCCAATAGGTGGAGTTGATTATCCAAATTGCACTTATGTTGCTCATAGATACGCTGAATAGCCCAATTGCTTTGCTTTATGATTTCTTCCTCTGCAGATTGTAGGCGAGTCTTTCCGTTAATAGGAGTTACCAAGAAATTGTCATGAATCTGTAAGTAGCACTTATTGAGATGCTCTTTTAGGTTTTGTTTCCATCGTTTTAGTTCTGCATCTCGTTTCGTTGCAATACCTGCCCCTATGCCGAAGAGCAGCCCGAGTGCGGCGATGCCTGCTGTTAGAGGGGCTGCAACAATGGCTAAAGGAGCGGCAAATAAAGTTGTTACAAAACTGCCTGTAAAGAAACTATTGCGTCCAGAGGATAATCGGTCTGCCAAAGAGCGTTCTTTTTTACGGAATGAGTCTACCGAGAAATTGAAATTGGTATCCACATCGCTTAGATGAGTGTTGTAGGACATCAGTACGCTTTCGATATTATTCTCGCAATTCACCAAGATATCTTTCCATGCCTTTCCATACGCATCTTGCAGTCGAGAGGATATGTTACGAGAAAGGCGTTCTGCATCATCTGAATTGGACAAGTTATCTATCTCGTCTGACATACTGCGGAATATGGAGTGACTTTGACTAAATAACGAATGTGCTTCCGTTTCTAATATGCGGATTTTTTCTTTGAAACTATCTTGGATATCACGTAGTTTGGTTCCGTTATCTCCCCATGACTTGGCAAATTCTTGTTGTTTCGCAATCTTGTTAGATATTAGCTGTTTGGATACATCCGGTTGAGCGGATGCCGCTGTTCTCAACTCTTGCAGAGCGTTCATAACACGAGTGTTGTGATTGTTGAGCGCATTGAAAACGGAAGCATTGATGCCAAAACCGACCGTATTGTAAATCATGCGTAAGAGAGCATCCTTCACCTCATTAAACTGACTCATTTCGAGCATGAGGTCATCTTGATCTTTAGTGGCATCAAACAGCAGTGTGCTCGATACAGGTAGAATAGAGATATGTCCCATTGCTGTTTTCTTAGCAAAGGGCGCAAGGATTTCTGTATCACGACTAATCATGGTAGCAACAACACTCTCATCGTAGTTATCGGCTTTCGTCATGACAAACATGATTTGTTTTGTCTGCTTTAAGGCACTCTCGATGAACTCACGCTCTTTTGTAACGATAGGGTTCTTTGGGTCAATGATAAAGACTACGGCGGATGCGTTTGTTAGGTAGTTGCGTGTGATTTGTTCATGAGCAGCATAGAGAGCACCGATCCCTGGAGTATCTACTAAAGCCACTGACTTTGGCAATGTTGGAATAGGGTGTCTCACTTCAATATAGTCCAATGTGTGCTTCTTGAATATAGGTTCGCCATACAAGTCGGCATCTACTTGTGAACCATACTTGGACAACTCTGCCTTACTGATTTGTTGGCGCTGACCATCAGTGAACACCAAGTAATACTCTTCGGTATTACTATTGATAATTCGGAACACTTGCGATGTTGCTACTTGGGTGTTCGTTGGTAGGACATTATCGCCCATCAATGCGTTGATGAATGATGATTTGCCTTTCTTTACCTCACCACAGACCACTACATCGTATTGTTCTTGGTTGATTAGATTTCCGGCACTTTTTACAGAGATATCCGGTGTAGGGATATATTGGCTATGGGTGTTAGAAATTTGGGAGTATGTATCTTTCAACAACGCTCTCACACTTTGAGTTTGTTTTTCTAATTCTTGCGTATTCATACTGGTCAATTTAGCATATCAAACAATGAGTCGAAATCAAAGTTGTCATCGCTGTTTAGTGCGAAATGGTCATCAAAATGATCATATACGTTGTCCATGTTATCAAACAGGTGTTGATAGTCCAATTCCGAATGCAAGTCGATGAGATGTGCGTCAACATAATCATCGAATTGCGGGACCATGGTCTCTACAAAAGTATCGTAAGGAATGTTACCTATATAAGAAATATGTCCTTGTACATAGTCAAAGTTGATCATCTCTGGGTTTGTGATAACGCCATTATAGGACACTTGCGGTGCTTCATCAGTTGCAATCATCATACAGGAGGAGTCGTGCCAAGCATCCAAAAACTGGTCCATTGGATAGGAACGAGCGACATCGCCAGTGCCTGGGTCCGTGATAATAACACGGATGTCGGCAGGGTTAGAGGTATCAATACCCGTTACTAATAAGGCGTGATTGGCTTGTTCTCCGAATATGTCGTTCATAAAAGAAGGACGCCACAGTTCATCGGCATCCACACCTACTATCACCTTGTGTCCTTGAGCCAATTCCGCTGCCAAATCATAGACTGTGGAATTGGTCTTTGTGTGCGTACCAATACCATGGTCCTCTAATAATAGCCCTACTTTATCGGCTGCAGAACCTTGACCATGCACATAATAACCTTTACTGGTGGCTTCTGTAGTGAGTACTGATTCGGGGATATCAATACCAAAAGAGTGCATGATGATTTGTTGCGACTTGATGGCGCAAGTGTCGCTTTGCTGCTGAATAATGTCGTGACTCATTGAGTTTGGATAGGGAGTCACATCTCCGATGATTGAATGTGTTGTCATATTATTGAATGGGTTTATTTGTATAGGCATAAAGAAGCGTGGGTCTTTGGGTTTCTTTTTGGGTTCTCGGTTCTGGACTACCTTATCTACCAAAAATCTACGGACAAAGCCCACGCAAACACGTGAGCATTGAGGCTTGTCCTTGGTAGATAATGAATTCAATAAATTGTCCAGATTTAGAGAACCCAAGTTTAGCACCTAATGCTTATCTTAATATGTCGTTATAGTCTTATTGCTTGTATATCATTGGTTTAATATATATTTGTGTAATAATTACCATATAGTTATGGTTTCTGCCGGCAAAGTTATTAAATATTTTCGGTAGTTGCAAGAGGGGGGAGGGAAATTAATAATTAACAAGTAACAATTAACAGGCAGAGCATGGTCGGACGAGCCTAACGGGGCGAACGACACGAGGGCGCTTTGATTTGACAATTTGACAATTGACAAATGG
>CAYNMA010000077.1:0-11976 GCA_964398075.1 uncultured Bacteroides sp.
TTACGCTTATCTTATGCTGATCCTTTGTCGCTGACTCGACTTTGACTGCTGATATATTCTATTAAGATTCGGGGTCGGCGGCTTTTATATTTGGGGAGAAGGCGTAGTTGGTGAGGAATTGGGGCGTATTTAGTGGGCTTTTAGTGGGGTATTGGGGCGTATTTAGTAGGCTTTTAGTGGGGTATTGGGGCGTATTTAGTGGGGTATTGAGGCGGGTTTAGTGGGCTTTTAATGGGGTGTTGAGGCGGGTTTAGTGGGCTTTTAGTGGGGAATTGAGGCGGATTTAGTGGGCTTTTAGTGGGGTATTGGGACGGATTTAGTGGGCTTTTTGTGGGGTATTGAGGAGGGTTTAGTGGGGTTTGAGGAGGGTACACTATTTATATATGCAGGCTGATTTGGCGGAATGCGCAGAATATTGTACCTTTGCAGTTGCTTTGAAAGTGGGATTTTACACATTGGGTTGCAAGTTGAACTTCGCAGAGAGTTCGGCATTAGCACGGGCGTTGGCAGCACGCGGATACGAGCGTGTGGGCAAGAACGAACGGGCAGATATCTGCATTATCAATACTTGCAGTGTGACAGATACTGCCGACCACAAGGACAGGCAACTGATACATCGGGTTCGTAGAGAGAATCCCGACGCAACACTCATTGTGACAGGCTGTTATGCCCAACTAAAACCAGGCGAGGTGGCCAGCATCGAGGGTGTGGATTATGTGCTTGGTATGAACGAGAAGTTCGGTATTCCGGCCTTTATCGACAGGCTCGAGGAGCAGCAAGAGGCAATACAGACCTCGGCGATTCGTGAGATAGATGAGTATCACCCATCGGTTTCGTGGGACGATAGAACCCGCTGTTTCTTGAAGGTGCAAGACGGATGTAACTACTTCTGCACCTATTGCACTATCCCATTGGCGCGGGGTAAGAGCCGGAATGGCAGTATTGCGTCGGTGTTTGAGCAGGCGCAGGCTGTGGTGAATGAGGGCGCGCACGAGATAGTGCTGACGGGAGTGAACATAGGTGACTTTGGAAGGAGCACTGGAGAGTCGTTTCTTGACTTGGTGAAGGCGCTCGATACGATCGATGGTGACGTGCGGTTCCGTATATCGAGTTGCGAACCTAACTTGTTGACAGATGAGATAATATCCTTTGTATCAACGAGTAAGCACTTTGCGCCGCACTTTCATGTCCCGCTTCAGAGTGGGAGCGATACGGTGCTACGCTTGATGAAACGTCATTACGATACCGCACTTTTTGCGGAGAGGGTGCATAAGATTAAGGAGTTGATGCCGAAAGCGTTCATAGGTGTGGACGTGATGGTCGGCGTGAGGGGCGAGACGGAGGAGCTGTTTGACGAGACGTATCGGTTTCTGGAGTCGCTGCCTGTGTCGCAACTGCATGTGTTTACTTACTCAGAACGGGCGAACACGAAGATGCTGGAGATCGAACCTATCGTGCCGATGGAGGTACGAAAGCAGCGTAGCGAGCGGCTGCATGCTTTATCTGCGCAGAAGTTGCAAGCGTTTTATGCAGCACATATCGGCGACGAGGCAAGGGTGCTGTGGGAAGCACGAGAGCGAGATGGGAGCATGAGTGGGTTTACAGAGAACTATATCCGCGTGCAGCACCCTTATGAGCGAGAGCGCATCAACACCTACGAGATGGTGCAGCTCGACGAGGATTCACTGGCGATGCGTGAGGAGAATTAGGCGGATGGCGCTTGTGTATATCGGAGCTATTTTGTACTTTTGCGGCTGCTTATACGAAACGGACTAAATAAGACATGCTATGAAATTCGATATCATGCAGATACTGAGTGCTTTCATGGTGCTTTTTGCCATCATCGACCCACTGGGCAGTATCCCTATTATCCTGAACTTTGAGAGTAAAGGTGAGCATATCAGTGCGACGAAGACGACTATCGTGGCGCTGGTGATCATGTTGCTGTTCCTATTTGTAGGCGAGTGGGTGCTGCAGTTGTTCAATGTAGATATCAAGTCGTTTGCGGTGGCAGGTGCTATCATACTGTTTATCATGGCGTTGGAGATGGTTTGCGACATCGAGATTTTCAAGAACAATGGCCCTAAAGGAGTCTCGTCGGTCGTGCCATTGGCGTTTCCGTTGTTCGCAGGACCTGGCGTGTTTGCGGCGCTGATTTCGCTTCGAGCCGAGTATTCGATAGTGAATATTTGCATTGCGCTGGCGCTGAACATGGGATTCATCTTCTTGGAACTCAAGTCGACGAAGTTTATCGTCAAGCTCTTTGGCGAGAGCGGAATATACATCATCCGTAAGTTCTTCGGCATCGTGCTGCTGGCTATTGCCGTGAAACTGTTTGCAACCAATCTATCGAGTCTGCTCAATGCGTAAATATTCTGTTATCTTATTGACTTGCTTGGTCTTAGCGACCCTCGTAGGGTGCAGTAAGCAAGAGCGTTTCACTATCGAGGGGAAAGTTTCGGAGGCGGCAGGAAAGATGCTGTATCTCGACCAGATGGGCGTGAGCAAGACCGTGACTATCGACTCGGTGCACCTTAAGAAAGACGGTCATTTCCGCTTCAAGCAGGCGAGAAGTCAGTATCCGGAGTTGTATCGTTTGCGGTTGGATAAGCAGATTCTCATTGTTGCCATCGACTCTACGGAGCAGGTGCACGTCACTGCACAGGCTGACAGTCTATCGTTCGGGTCGAAGGTTATAGGTTCGGATAAGACACTGCAGATTACGGAGTTACGAAAGAGCCTGCAAGAGGCAACGACCGCAGAGGCATTAGCTGCGCATAAGCAAAAGGCAAGCGAAGTGATACTGCGTGACCCTCGTTCGATTGTGGCTTATTTTGCTTTGCTTCAGCATAAGAACGGACAGTTTGTATTCAACCTTTCCGACAAGCAAGACCGTGTGTATTTTGCCGCTGTGGCTACGGCTTGGCATGCTTTCAGGTCCGACTCAGAGCGTGCGAAGAAGATATATAGCATTGTAGATGAGGCTATTCGAAACGAGCGTAAGATTGAACAAGCACAAGCAATGCAGGCATTTATTGAGGAGTCGGACAATGCTTTTCTCGATATCACACTGCCTGACGAGAACGGCAAGGAACAGTCGCTATCGGCACAGCGTGGAAAAGTGCTGTTGGTCGACTTCTCGATGATAAGCATGCAGCAAGGCAAGGCTTACATATTCGAACTGAGGGAGTTGTATAATAAGTACCACGCCCAAGGGTTCGATATCTATCAAGTGTCGGTCGACGACGATATCCGTCTGTGGGAAGAGAGCGCTGTGAACCTACCGTGGGTGACAGTGCATAGCGATGCCGACAGTCGTCAATGCCTTCGAACTTACAATGTGCAGGCTATCCCGACGCATTTCCTAATCAACAAGAAAGGTGAGGTGATTGGCAGAGATATACCATTTGACCAATTGCCCAAGCGTATTGAAGAATGCTTGCGTTAGAGGTATTGCAACGCTGTGCGCAACAGGCTGGTTTCGATGCCGTTGGGGCTGCGCGAGCCGATTACTTGGCTGACGATGAGGTCTATCTGCAACAGTGGTTGGAGCATGGTTGTCAGGGCACAATGCAATATATGGAACGCAATCAAGATAAGCGATGCGACCCACGCCTATTGTTAGAGGGCACACAAACAGTGGTTGTAGGGCTACTTAACTACTACAAAACCACATCGTTACCCGAAGGCGTGCCGTATATAGCTCTCGCAGGACAAAGCAAGTGTGACTACCATATTGTGATGCAGCAACATCTGCAACAGTTGGAAGTCTTACTGCAAGAGGCAACGCATAACACATTGGCTGTAAGCGAGAAACAACATACATTTTGCGACTCTGCACCTATCTTCGAACGCCGTTGGGCACAGCGAGCAGGCTTGGGTTGGATAGGTAAGAACCATCTGCTTATCAGTCCGCAGTGGGGTTCGTTTGTGCACATCGGCATCTTGTTCCTAAACGAAGAGGTGACGCCCTACTCTACTCCTATCGAGGAACAGTGTGGCGATTGTACCGAGTGCATAAGACATTGTCCCACAGGTGCATTGCAAAGTGACATATTCGATGCTCGGCGATGTTTATCCTACCTCACCATTGAGCGCAAAGAGCCATTGGAACAGCGATATACTCATCTTGCGAGTCAGCATCTCTATGGTTGCGATGCTTGCCAAAAAGCCTGTCCATACAATGCGCATCTGCAAGAGACAAGCCACGAAGAGTTGCAGATGAACCCAATACTCAAAGAGATGAGCGCAACCGATTGGCAACAAGCATCAAGGCGACAGAAGTTAAAAATACTCCGCCGATTGGCACGAAACGATTGAAATCATATACGACTATGAAACCAATGAACGAACTGCACATCGCCCTTGCGAGTGACCATGCAGGCTATAACTTGAAACAACAAGTAATCAAACATCTACAGCAAAACGGTGCTACCACGCACGACTTTGGTTGTTACTCCACAGAGAGCTGCGACTATCCCGACTATGCCCATCCGCTTGCAGAGGCTGTGGAGCAAGGTGAGTACGACTTTGGCATCACCATCTGCAGTACGGGTAACGGTATTTGCATGACCGCCAACAAACATCAAGGTATCCGTGCAGCCCTGTGTTGGGACATTCGCCTTGCCGAGCTTGCTCGCCAACACAACAATGCCAATGTGCTTGGTCTGCCTGCCAACTTCATTAGCGAGGAGTTGGCTCTCCGTATCGTTGACACTTTCTTCCATACCGATTTTGAGGGCGGTCGCCATGAACGGAGAATAAACAAGATACCTCTTCAACCCATCGTGAAGTAAGGAACGATGTCGTGGCAGGTGAATACCATCAAGGCTTATTGGCAGGTGCTCACATGGGATAGGCTTCGCAATCAGTGGCACTGTTGGTGGAGGTACTTGCTCAGTATCTTCGGTATTCAGCATGTCAAGCATCAACCCACTTTTGTCTCCGTTGAACCCGCCGATTGGTGTATGTTGCACTGTCCCGAGTGCCCTGTGGGTATGCGCAACGAGGACCGTGAGCACCATCTCTTTTCTATTGGGCAGTTAGACCGATTCTTACAAGCCAACGCTAAGACTCTCTGTACCATCATCTTCTATTTTCAAGGCGAACCTCTACTGAACAAGGCACTGCCTGAGATGATTCACCTTGCCAAAGACTATGGACTCTATACCCTACTCTCGACCAACGGGCAGTTGCTCAGCCGAGAGATGGCGAAAGCCTTGGTGGCTTCAGGGTTAGACCGTATCATCATCTCGATGGACGGACTCTCGCAAACAGCCTACGAGACCTATCGAGTTGGCGGAAAGGTAGAAAGAACTATGGATGCCTTGCAGTTCTTGCATGCAGAGAAAGAGGAACAGCACTCGTCGATTGTCGTAGAGTTACAGTGTCTGCGGCTCAAAAGCAATGAAGCCGAATGGGACTCACTCAAGAAAGAGTATAAGCATCTTGGGGCAGACCGACTATCGTTCAAGACGGCTCAGTTCTATGACTTTGCCAATGGGCATCCTCTCATGCCGACCAATGAACGCTATTCCCGCTATAAGAAGACCCACGATGGTCATTATGCGCTGCGTAAGACTATCCACAATCGCTGCTACCGTCTGTGGAGCGGCTGCGTGATAGATGCCAATGGCAATGTGCTGCCTTGCTGTTTCGATAAGAATAAGGAACATATCTTGGGCAATATATCCACCCAATCGCTCAGCGAGATATGGCGCAGCGAAGAGGCACAACAGTTTCGCAAACAAGTACTTCGATGTCGGAAAGAGATATCAATCTGCCTAAACTGTACCGAATAGGTTCTTTGCATGCTCCACTTGAAGTAGTGTTTTCTTTGCCTCTAATCCTCCTGCAAAACCTGTCAAGGTATGATTAGAACCGATAACTCGATGACATGGAATAAACACACTCAGTCGATTGCTACCTATTGCCTGCGCCACAGCACGCACACCTCGCACATTATCTACTCTTTGGGCAATGTCCTTGTAACTACGCATCTCACCATAAGGTATCTTTTGCAAAGCATTCCACACCTTTTTCTGAAAATCAGTACCCACCACTAGCAATGGCATATCAAAACATTGTCTTGTACCCGCAAAGTACTCATCTAACTGCTTCTTTGCAAGTTCCAACACTTCAGACTGTTCTTCACGCCACTCGGCTTTTAGCATCTGCTGCAATCGATGCCTATTGCGTTCAGCACAAGGATACTCCTGCCAATCGCACAAACAGAGTCTACCTTCGTAAGAGGCAAGAACAATCTTTCCACAAGGCGAGTTGTAATATTGAAAAGCGATAGTCGGCATCAAGACAATCACTCAAGGCTACTGCAAGAAATGTTGCAAAGCATCGACAGTGGCTTGATAATCATCTTTATACTTCGCAGGAATAGGCTCTACAGGCGGTGCTTCCATTGTCAAAGGATTGATAGGCGTACCATTCTTCCAAACACGAAAATCCAAATGAGGACCTGTGCTATTACCCGTACTACCCACATAACCAATCACTTCACCTTGTGCTACACGCTTACCCACTTGAATACCTTTTCCATATTTGCTCAAGTGCAGATAAGCCGTAGTATACGAAGAGTTATGGCGAATCTTAACCGTGTTACCACCTCCACCTTTATATCCCTTCTCTATCACAACACCATCGCCAACCGACACCACAGGCGTACCCATCGGTGCAGCATAATCGACACCCGTATGCGGTCTAACCGTCTTAAAGATAGGATGTTTGCGATGATAGGTAAAGGTAGACGAGATGCGTTTATAGTTCAATGGTGCTTTCAAGAACGCCTTACGTAGGCTGTTACCATCTTTGTCGAAATAACCAGATATATCGTCATTAGCAAAGTAATATGCCGAGAGACTATCGTTTCCATGATAATAGGTGGCAGCATGAACACGCGTTATATCGATGGGCACCGAATCCGCAAAACTCTGCGTATAATATACACGAAAACGGTCGCCTTGCTGCAAACCAAAGAAGTCTACCGTCCAAGCATATATATCCGACAACTCGATAGCCAACTGCGGACTTGCACCTGCCTTCACAAAAGCGTTCCAAAGAGACGACTCCACCACTACCTCTGTGCATTCAGTATGATGCCGAAGAGGCTTCTGCACCTTCTCGATATGCAGCGTATCGCGCACATCTATCACAACGCTGCTCACAATATCCTGCTTATAAACAAAATAACGCAGCACCGAGTCCATCGAGTAGAAGGCAATATAACTCTTTTGTGGGCGTATCTGCCGAGCATCGAAGTCATTTGAATGCAGCGTTACTAACTGATTAACAGTCTGCGGGGTTGCACCCAAGCGACTGAATATTCCGCCTAAGGTCTCGCCTTTGCCCACTACACCTTTGACGCAGTAGAACGAGTCAATAGGTATGCCATACTCATAACGGACCTCATTCACAGCACCTTCTGTCTCGTCCAATTCCTGCGAACTACTGTTCTCTTTGTGGCACGACGGCAACAGCAGCATACCAACTACTGCCATGCACAGTGATAGATACCCCACCCTACGACTCATAGCAACTTACTTATGCGGATATTTCCTAAAGAACGACTCAAGACGCAGACGCACTACACCAAGCAGTGCCTCCGAGAAGATACCACCCGACATCTTCGATGTACCCAACACACGGTTTATGAAGATAATAGGCTTTTCTTTGATTGTAAACCCACACTTATAGGCGGTGAACTTCATCTCTATCTGGAAAGCATAACCTTTGAAGCGTATCTTATCGAGTTCGATGGTCTCAAGGACATGACGGCGATAACACATGAAACCCGCTGTCGTATCGTGGATATCCACACCTAAGATAAAACGCACATACTTACTTGCAAAATACGACATCAGCACACGACTCATAGGCCAATTCACCACATTAACGCCCGTCACATACCTACTACCTATCGCCACATCAGCACCCTCGTTGGCACAAGCATCGTACAGCGACATCAGGTCTTGAGGGTTATGCGAGAAGTCTGCATCCATCTCGAAGATATAGTCATACTTATGCTCTATTGCCCACTTGAAACCTGCTATATAGGCCGTACCAAGTCCCTGCTTTCCACTGCGTTCCAACAAAAACAGTTGCTGCGGATATTGCGTCTGCATCCGTTTCACTATCTCTGCCGTACCATCGGGTGAGTTGTCATCAACTATAAGAATATGAAACTCAATAGGCAGCGTAAACACCACTTGAATGATGTTCTCGATATTCTCTTTCTCGTTGTAAGTAGGTATTATTACAAGTCGTTCCATATAGGTAATGAATTATTTGTTTGCGTTTCTATTATCTCACCTGTGGTCAAATCGTATATCGGCGAAGGCGTCAGACGCTCTAAGGCTACCAAGTTCAGGTCCTCGCCTACTCGCACACCTGCGCCCTCAAGATAACCTTTCACTGTCTCATAAGCCACAGTCCTATCGTTATTCTCATGACTCAAATGGCACAAGAACACATTTCTCAATCCCTTACGATAGTGCTTTGCCAAAGTCTCACCACAAGTCTTATTGCTCGAGTGACCCACATCCGACAAGATACGAGCCTTCAAGTACGATGGATAAGGACCATTCAAGAGCATCTGCTCATCATGATTAGCCTCTATCACTAAGTGATTTGCGGTCTCTACATATTGGCAGAAAACCCTATCCACTTTGCCCACATCCGTCGCCATGATAAATCGCTGTCCTGCCACATCTATCACATACCCAACGCAGTCGGTCGAGTCGTGCGAGATACCAAAAGTGTTGATATGCAAACCGCCCAAGTCGAATGACTCTCCTTTCTTATAATACTTGCAGCATGTGCGCAACTTCTCTTTCACGCCATAGTTCTTATTGATACCCTCGTGTATCTCTGCCGTCGCATAGATAGGCACATGAAAGCGCTCTCCCAATGTACCCACAGCACGAATATGGTCGGCATGGTCATGCGTCACAAGCACTCCCATCAGATTGAAGAAGTCCAAACCCATCTCCCTCAAGTCGCTACGGATGGCACGAGCCGAGATACCCGCATCTATCAACACTCCCTGATGCGAGTTTCCCAAGTAATAGCAATTGCCGCTACTACCCGAAGCAAAACATCTAAATATGAGGTCCGTCTTCTCCATACTACTCTTTCAATCGCTCAACAAAATCGCGTATCTGCTCACACAATGCCTCCACCGATACCGTCCCATCGTTCTCTACTATCAAATCCGACTGTTCACGAATCCACTCTTGCTCGGCTTGACTATGCATACGCTTCTCCACGGCCTCACGACTCGTCTTATCTCGCTCCAACACACGCTCTACACGCACCTCATCGGGCGCACTCACACATACCACCGCCTTGCAGAGTTTATTAAAACCACTCTCAAACAGTATCGCCGACTCCACAAACACCACTTCTCCCTTCGCTCCGTTCGCCCACTCCCGCAGGTCGTAAGCCACTGCCGGATGCACTATCTGATTGAGTTTATCCAAGAGTTCAGGATTATTGAATACAAGCGATGCAACACGGCGTTTGTCGTATTGGTCGTTCACAAAGATGTCGCTACCAAACAGCAACTCTATCTGACTGCGTACACACAGATTGTCGTGTATCAACCTTTGTGCAGCGGTATCCGAGTCGTACACTTCATACCCCATACTGGCTAAGCCTTTCGATATGAACGACTTGCCAGTACCTATGCCCCCTGTCAATCCTATTATCAGTGTACCTTTCATACGCAAACGCAAAGGTACGCTTTTCTTGCCGTCCCACCAAACTTATGTCACATATTTCCCCATTTTACTATCATTTTTATCCTATACACCATACATCCATACATTTATACATCATACATTATACATCTATACATCCGCCACAGGCGGACATACATCCGCACGAAGTGCGGTAATACATCCATACATTTATACATTGATAGACCGCAGGTCTGTCAATTTCTGCCATTTCGTCCACTTTTCTGACAAAAACACGACAACTTGGCAGTCGTAAACATCTCACACTCAATGGCATACCTTTTGTCTATCACTAAGCGAATGCCGATTGAGAGACATCCTAAAGAGAGGGTTCTCGGATATCAGCACTAAACCAACTATTAAAATTTTACAACTATGTTACCTACAATTAGACGAAACGAACAAAACTGGTTACCAAGTATCTTCAATGATTTCTTCAGTGACGAATGGCCTTTGGTTCACAACCTTTCAAGCACAACGCCTGCAATCAATGTCAAAGAAGACGAAAAAGCTTATCATGTTGAGATAGCCGCTCCTGGTATGACTAAGGAAGACTTCCATGTACATGTAAACGACCAAGACGAATTGGTAGTCTCCGTTGAGAAAAAGCAAGAAAACAAAGAAGAGGATAAGAAGACGAAATACCTCCGTCGCGAGTTCAACTACAGCCGCTTCGAGCAATCGTTGCTCCTGCCTGACAATGTCAACAAAGAGGGTATTTCCGCAAAAGCAGAACACGGTGTACTGCATATCGAGTTGCCTAAATTGGACTCCACAGTTCAAAAACAACCTACCCGTGTTATTGATATTCAATAATTCACAGCACAACGACTGCTTATGCTTGACCTATCGATAGTGTGTCAAGAGGTTAACGACAGCATATCTGTAGCGAAAGACAACCTGTCAAAAGCATAAAAGCAGTTTGTGCAAAGCATAAGAAAGGTCGCTTCCTACCGAAGCGACCTTTTTTATTGTCCATCAAACCGTAAATTGTCCAATCATAAATTGTTCAATTGTAAATTGTCAAATTGTAAATTGTCCAATTGTCCAATTGCAAAATCTTCACTATCTTTGCACCCACATTAAAGTAGCAGTGAATATCTACACCGACATAAAAGACATCGCCCTCTCCTCTTGGCAATCCTTGCTCACGCGTTCTGCAGTGGCGACATGGTTCCAGACACCCGAGGCGTATCGTTTCTATGCCTCTGTGCCGCAGGAGATGACCCCTTTCGTCTTTGCTGTCGAAGAAGGTTCGCAGGATTCTCCGATAAGTGCAGAAAGTGCAGAAAGTGCAGAAAATACAGATACTGACCACACCCCAAAAGGACGCCATGCCACTCTCACCGGCGTCATCGTGGGGTATATCACTCGTGAGCGCAGTGCCCTCAAGCAGTACTTCTCTCGCCGGGCCATCATCCTTGGCGGACCTTTACTCGATGAAAACATCTCCGAAGAGGCACTTATGACTCTGCTCCACGCCGTTCGCAGCAATCTGCAGCAGAGAGCCATCTATATCGAGACCCGCAACTTCCACGACTACAGTCCGTGGCGCAGCATCTTCGAGCAGTGTGGCTTCACCTATCAACCCCATCTCAACTACCAGATAGACTGCACCGCCGATGCCCTGCAACGCATGAAGAGCAACCGTCGTAGGCAGGTACGCAAAGCCTTTGCTAACGGTGCTACAATCCGAGAAGCCGACAGCGAACAGCAAGTGCAGGCGTTCTACCTTCTCTTGCACCAACTCTATCGCACACGGATAAAGACGCCCCTACCCTCTCAAACCTTTTTCCTAACACTCTTTCGGCAACAAGCCGCCAAGTTCCTCTTGGTCTATCACCAAGACACTATCATCGGCGGTATCGTGTGCCCGATATTAGGGCAAGACACTATCTATGAGTGGTTTGTGTGTGGCCTAAACAAAGAATACCGTCAGCAATACCCCTCCGTCCTCGCCACGTATGCGGCTATTCAGTATGCCACCACGCACAATATTGCCACCTTCGACATGATGGGTGCCGGTACGCCCGATATCCCTTATGGTGTACGCACTTTCAAGGCGCGTTTTGGCGGGCAAGAAGTGGAGCACGGTCGTTACTGTGCTATCAACCACCCCCGACTCTATCGTCTTGGAGTAGCCGTCATTCGCCTCCTACATCGCTTCTATTAAAGGGATGTTCTAAAAATTGCTTTTGAGATGATTTGTGGATTTTTATTTAGTAGA
>CAYNMA010000078.1:0-11956 GCA_964398075.1 uncultured Bacteroides sp.
TGAACAAGAATACCTTTTCGAGCCCTCGTGTCGTCCGAGCCGCAGGCTCGATTGAGCCCGACTCTGTAGTTCAACAAGAATAACTAGTAGAACTAGTTCAACTAGTAAAGATAGAAAAAGCAAGAAAATCAAGGAAAAACTAGACCTTCTAGATCCTCTAGAACAGCCCCGTTGGGGCGGTCTAGTCCTCCTAGAACATCATCTTTTTCACATCTCCTTCTCACACCGTATAGGAGATAAACAACTTTCGTCCCTTTTCTATAATTTTCAAAGGGGGCGACCATTAACTTTGTCCTTTTCTTAATTTTTCGTGAGTGCGAAGCACGAACAGGAGATATAAAAGAGTTATACACCACATAGACCCCCATAAACACTATGCTCTACACAGAAAAAAGCAGATTGTTGAAAACTTTTCTCTGAAAATGTTGCATGTTCATAAGTTTACATTATCTTTGCCGCACTGTATTCCCTCAAAGCAACGAGTTCATAACAGCCTATAAAATAGGGGCATAACACAAATCGGGGCAGAAAATGGGTAAGGACAAAGGGTATGAACAAGGGAAAGAGTGAAAGTAAGAACGAGGAGAGGAACATAGGCATGAACATGGGCAGGAACATGGGCATGAACGAGGGTAAGAACAAGTAGAGAAAAGTAACCTTATAACATATAATAATATGGAGACCTATATCATCAAGCGTGATGGCAAAGAAGAGGTGTTTACTATCGAGAAGATCAAGGACGCCATTGCCAAGTCGTTTATTGCATCAGACTCATTTGCTACGCAAGAGGTGTTGACGTGTGTGTTGGGGCATCTGCGTATTCACAACGGGATCAGTGTGGAGGACATTCAGAATCAGGTAGAGATGGCACTGATGCAGGAGGGCTATTTTAGAGTAGCCAAGAACTATATGCTTTACCGCAATCGTCACACGGAGGACCGTGAGACACGCGATAAGTTGGAGTTCTTAATCAACTATTGCGAGGCATCGAACGCTGCTACGGGCAGTAAGTACGACGCCAATGCCAATGTGGAGCGCAAGAACATTGCTACGCTCATTGGCGAGTTGCCTAAGTCGAACTACATCCGACTGAACCGTCGTCTATTGACCGACCGTATCAAGAACATGTACGGCAAAGAGTTGTCGGATAAGTACCTCTCACTTCTCAATCAGCACTTCATCTACAAGAACGATGAGACGAGTCTGGCTAACTACTGCGCCAGCATCACGATGTACCCATGGTTGATTGGTGGTACGATCTCTATTGGCGGCAACTCGACACCTCCAACGAACCTGAAGTCGTTCTGCGGTGGGTTCATCAACATGGTGTTTATCGTATCGTCGATGCTCTCGGGAGCCTGCGCTACACCTGAGTTCTTGATGTATATGAACTACTTTGTAGAGAAAGAGTTTGGCGAGGATTACTACAAGCGTGCCGACGAGGTGATAGACCTCTCGTTGAAACACCGTACTATAGATAAGGTGATAACCGACTGCTTTGAGCAGGTGGTCTACTCTATCAATCAACCTACGGGTGCGCGTAACTTCCAAGCCGTGTTCTGGAACATCTCGTATTACGACCGTTACTATTTCGAGAGTCTGTTCGGTAACTTCTACTTCCCCGACGGCAGTCAGCCTCATTGGGACTCTCTCAATTGGTTGCAGCGTCGTTTCATGAAGTGGTTCAATAAGGAACGCACAAAGACCGTATTGACCTTCCCTGTAGAGACGATGGCTCTGTTGGCAGAGAACGGCGATGTGAAAGATAAGGAGTACGGCGACCTCACGGCCGAGATGTATGCCGAAGGACACTCGTTCTTCACCTACTTGAGCGATAATGCCGATTCGTTGGCTTCGTGCTGCCGTCTGCGTAACGAAATTACCGACAACGGTTTCAGTTACACCTTAGGCGCCGGTGGTGTTAGTACGGGTTCAAAGAGTGTGCTGACCATCAACCTGAACCGTGCCGTGCAGTATGCAGTGAGAAACAACATCCCTTATCAGAGTTATATAGAGGAGATAGTAGACCTTATGCACAAGGTACAGTTGGCTTATAACGAGAACCTTAAGAGCCTGCAAGCCAAGGGTATGTTGCCTCTATTCGATGCAGGATATATCAACATTGGTCGACAATACCTTACTATCGGTGTGAACGGCTTGGTTGAGGCAGCCGAGTTCTTAGGTATGAAGATTAACGACAACGACGAGTACGCACACTTCGTACAAGAGGTACTTGGCATCGTGGAGAAGTTGAACAAGCAATACCGCACGAAAGAGGTGATGTTCAACTGCGAGATGATACCGGCTGAGAATGTGGGTGTTAAGCATGCTAAATGGGATAGAGAGGACGGTTATCAAGTACCGCGCGACTGCTATAACAGTTATTTCTACATTGTAGAAGACCATTCGCTCAATGTGATAGATAAGTTCCGTCTGCACGGCAAACGTTATATAGAGCACCTGACAGGTGGTTCGGCATTGCACTGCAACTTAGAGGAGCACCTCTCACAGGCACAATATCGTAACTTGCTTCGTGTTGCCGCCCAAGAAGGATGTAACTATTTCACTTTCAACATCCCTAACACCGTCTGCAACGACTGTGGTCATATCGACAAGCGTTACTTGCACGAGTGCCCTAAGTGCGGCAGTAAGAACTTGGACTACTTGACGCGTATTATCGGTTATTTGAAGCGTGTAAGTAACTTCTCGGAGGCTCGTCAGAAAGAGGCTGCTCGTCGTTACTACGCTAAGATGGACGAATAAAGGACTGATGGCGGACTTGGCGCATATACATGACGATTTGAAGCAGTACTCGCTGTTCTTGTCGAACTATGCGACCTGTCTATTGGGTGCGGGGGTGCACACCACTCGTATCATACGCAACACATGCCGTATTGCGGCAGCGTTGGGCGTGAAGGCAGAGATGATGGTGATGCACAAGAACATCAACCTCACGCTGTACTCAATGGACGGTCAGCATGTGTATAATCAAGTAGCGCCGGTTGCCCATCGCCCTATCAGTTTCCGTATCAACACAGCACTAAGTAAACTGAGTTGGGACGCCTACGACAACCATTACAGTATCGACGAGTTGTGGCAGCGCTACAACGAGATACTGAATGCGCCTAAGATAAACGATTGGGTGGTGATGGTGTTGGTAGGCTTTGCCAATGCAGCGTTCTGCGGTATCTTTGGAGGCGATTGGTGGGCTTGTCTGTTCGTGGGAATTGACACATGGATAGGCTACTCGCTCAAGATTTTGATGCTGCACAAGAAAATCAACACCTTTGGTGTATGGTTCACTTGTGCCTTTATCTCCTCTATGATTGCGGCTATGTGTGGTTGGCTTCACTTGAGCAGTACCACCGATATTGCCGTGGCAGCCAGTGCGTTATACTTGGTACCAGGTGTTCCGCTTATCAACAGTATCATTGACACCATCGAGGGGCATGTACTGACGGGTTTGGCACGAGTCATCGATGCAGTCTTGCTGATTGGCAGTATGGCATTGGGTCTGCTATGTACAACCATCATAATGGGATAGCCGTATGGAAGTCTTTCTTGCCTTATTAAAAGATGGTCTCTTAGCCGCCATTGCCGCTATAGGCTTTGCTGTTATATCCGACCCACCGAAGAAGACGATACCTTTTGCGGCATTGTTGGCAGCCTTAGGACATACGGCACGGTATGCCGTGACGCACTATGCAGGGCTGGACCTTATGACGGGTTCGTTTATTGGTGCCTTAGTGATAGGTTTTGCTTGTTTGGGTTTTGCCTATTGGTTGCATTGTCCTACAACGACCCTCTACATCCCTGCCTTGCTGCCAATGATTCCAGGTATGTATGCCTATCGCACCATCTTTGCTATCACGCAGTTTATGCAGAACACGGCAGACCATGAGTTAGCCATGGGTTATATGTTGGAAGTGTTCACAAACAGTATGGTGACCTTTGCCGTGGTCTTTGCCTTAGGCTTGGGGGCATCGTTGCCCACACAGATGCTGCGGCGTTGGTGCTTCCAGATGACAAGAGAGAACAAAGAAGGGTTCGACGATATAGAGCGTTTTCAGGAGCGTTCGACTATCTTCTTGCAGCGTAGTCTAAGAGGATTGAAGGGCATGCGCCGGAAAGGTGGCAAATGAAGTATACTGACTACGATATTGTTTTTCAAGAGATACCCGACGAGACCACCTTGGCCATCAACATCAGTGGTTGCCCTAATCGGTGTAAGGGTTGCCACAGTCCGCAGTTGTGGGAGGATATAGGTGAGGCGCTGACGACCGATACTATAGATGCGCTTCTTAGTCGGTATGGTTCGGCGGTGACATGTGTTAGTCTGATGGGAGGCGATGCTGATACAAAGGGTATTGATGCGTTGGCGCAATATATCCGTTCGAAAGGGAAGCGAGTAGCATGGTATTCGGGTTGCGCTGCACTACCTAAGGACTTTGTGGCAGAGCATTTCGACTATGTGAAGGTGGGACCTTATATAGCAGAATTAGGACCGCTCAACTCACCTACAACCAATCAACGCCTCTATCACATCGACAACGGTCAACTGATTGATATCACCGCCAAGATGCGGAAGCATATATAACCGCAGAAGCGGTTATTATGTATGATGTATGAATGTATAATGGGATGTTCTAAAAATTCCCCGTTTCGTTATTTTTGTTATTGATTGGGATGTTTCTCCACTTTTTGAGCGCTTTGTGGTTTTTATTTGTATCTGCTTGACTTTCACTCAGTCACAATGCTCGCATTGCTCCTTCGTTCAAGCCAACCATCTACTAAATAAAATTCCACAAATCATCTCAAAAGCAATTTTTAGAACATCCCTAATGTATGTGAATAAGCAAAAAGTCGGTAAATAGACGACCTTTGGTAACAGGATTTGCCCTATCTTTGCAGCGGTAAATCAAACACAGTACATTATGAAAAACACCTTTCGGAGTATAGCCCTCAGTGGTATTCTATTCTCAACAGTATGCTTTGCGTCACCCGATAGTGCGTGGCACGATCTGCAAGTAAACGAGATCAATCGTTATCCTTTACACACCGATTTTTTTGTCTATCAGAGTCAAGCAGCGGCTATTGGTCAGCAGAAAGAGGCAGAACCGACCTACCTCTCGCTCAATGGGATGTGGAAGTTCAAATGGGTGGAGAACGCTGATGAACGACCGACAGACTGTTTTGGCGAAGGGTATGACGATAGTCAATGGAACGAATTGGCAGTACCTGCTATTTGGGAGTTGAACGGATATGGCGACCCTGAATATGTAAACATTGGCTTTGCTTGGCGAGGACATTACGACAATAACTATCCCTATCCACCTATCAAAGATAATCATGTAGGCACTTATCGGCGAGTAATCACTATTCCCGATGATTGGGACGGCAAAGAGGTTATTGCTCATTTCGGGAGTGTGACATCGAATCTCTATCTCTATGTCAATGGGCAGTTTGTAGGTTACACGGAGGACTCGAAGTTTGCTGCCGAGTTTGATATAACACCTTATCTACGGAAAGGAAAGAATCTCTTTGCGATGCAGGTGTTCCGTTGGTGCGATGGGAGTTACTTAGAGGACCAAGACTTCTGGCGGTTGTCGGGTATTGCGCGAGACTGCTATCTCTATCAGAAAGATAAGCAAAAGGGCATCGATGATGTGCAAGTAACGGCTCTATTGGGAAGGGATAATCCATGTGGCGACTTGCAGATAGCCGTTGCCATGCGTGGTAACGAGAGTGTTGTGGCTACCCTACTCTCGCCTAAGGGAGAGACCTTGCTCAGTCAGACGCTTTCGCCCCTCAAAGGCAAGGCAGAGGGAACAATGCATATCGATAAGGTTCAGCCTTGGTCAGCCGAGATACCCACCTTATATACCTTAGTATTGCAGATTGGTAATCAATATATTGCACAGCGTGTAGGTTTCCGCCGTGTAGAGATAAGCAACGGACAACTGTTGGTAAATGGACAACCCATCCTCATCAAAGGCGTCAATAGGCACGAGATGGACCCTGATGGCGGCTATGTAGTGAGTCGTGAACGGATGCTGCAAGATGTACAAATAATGAAACGCCTCAACATCAATGCAGTGCGTACTTGCCACTATCCAGACGACCCTTATTGGTATCAGTTGTGCGACGAGTACGGGTTATATATGTGTGCCGAAGCGAACATCGAGTCGCACGGGTTTGGTTATGAGGCTACAGCGCCTACCTATACACCTGCTTTTGCAGAGCAGATAATGGAACGCAATCGGCACAATGTGAGTATGTATCGCAACCACCCGAGTATCATTATGTGGTCGATGGGCAATGAGACGAAAGATGGACCGAACTTCACGGCTGTGTATCAATGGATTAAGTCGGTTGACTCGACTCGTCCTATCCACTTTGAGCAGGCAGGCAAGGATGGTTCAAACAGTGACATCTTCTGTCCGATGTATTATCACCCCGATTATTGCGAGGCTTATCTCAATAACCCACAGTATAACAAGCCCTTGATTCAGTGTGAGTATAACCACGCCATGGGCAACTCGTCGGGTGGTTTAGAGGTCTATTGGGACCTTATCAGGAAATATCCTCGTTATCAAGGTGGCTTTATATGGGATTTTGTGGACCAGGCTCTTCATCGTTACCCGAACGACCCTACTCGTAAGCATATCTGCACCTACGGTGGTGACTATAACGATTATGACCCGAGCGACAAGAACTTCAACTGTAACGGTATCATCAGCAGCGACCGAGTACCTCATCCCGAGGCTTATGAAGTGCAATATCAGTATCAAGATATATGGGCAAAAGCCATTGACTTGGAGAAAGGTCACATCAGTGTCTATAACGAGTTTTTCTTCCGTGACTTGAGCAATGTGTATTTGCGTTGGAGCATCACAGAGAACGGTAAAGAGAGTCAAATGGGCGTGATGGAAGACTTAGAGGTAGCCACACAACAAACGGTGGATATCTACCTACCCTACTCTTATGAGGCAATGAATCGGGACAAAGAGTGTCTGCTCAATCTTCAGTTCTGCCTTAAGACCGCTGAACCATTACTTGAGAAAGACTATGCGATTAGTCATCAGCAGTTTAGCCTTACTGAGGTAGTGATGAGTACCCCAGCCGCATGCCAAAGAGCAAAAGCAAAGGCGACACTCAAGATTGACCCCAATACGGGTTTTATCAGCGGGTATACCGTTGATGGTGAGCGCTTTATTGAACAAGCAGGGGCATTGCGTCCTAACTTCTGGCGTGCTCCGACCGACAACGATATGGGTGCAGGTCTGCAACTGAGCAAGAAGATATGGCGCAATCCGGAGTTCCGACTTCTCTCTATCAAGCAGAGCAAGCATAAAGGCGAGAAGCAAGCGGTGGTGGAATATGATATTGTAGGCACTAGCTGCCGACTGACGATGACTTACATATTGCAAGCCGATGGTAGTCTTGTTATCAAAGAGCGTTTTGAACCGACCGATTCTGCCACAGTAGCCCCATTCCGTATTGGATTGCGTTGGCAGATGGATAAGAGTTTAGACCGCCTGACCTATTATGGTCGTGGGCCTATTGAGAACTACGCAGACCGAAAGCTCTGCATGCCGATAGGGTTATATGAACAGACGGTTGCAGAGCAGTTCTACCCTTATGTTCGTCCACAAGAGACAGGATTAAAGAGCGATTTGCGTTGGTGGGAGATTTACTCTACAACAACGGGCAAAGGCATTAAGATTACTTCGACTCAACCTTTTGCAGCCTCAGCACTTCCTTATACCTTAGAGGAGTTAAGCGAAGGCGATAGCAAAGCGCAACGCCACCCTGATGAGTTGAAAGCGAGCGGTTATACAGAGGTGTGCCTTGATGGAGTACATGCGGGATTAGGTTGCGTGGACAGTTGGAGCGGTTTTGCAGAAGCCTTTCCATTGTGGCGTGTGCAGATGCATACACAAGAGTATGTGTTCCTAGTAAGTCCTATTGTTCATACTACTCAACAATGAAAAGATTGTGTTTATTCGTTGTGGCTATCTGCACCTTGCAGGTAGCCACTTGCGGCGATAGAGCCTATTGGACCGATTTTGCCTATCGTTTGGCAGAGCCTGTGTTAGAACCGATGTCGAGAGGTGCCTTACAAAGCACTATGCAAACAGAGTTCAGTCCCAGTTTCGATAATCGCCAACGCAAGGTGGTGTACATGGAGTGTTTTGGTCGTTTGATGGCAGGTATTGCTCCATGGTTGAGTTTGCCCGATGATAACACCCACGAGGGGAAACAACGGCAGCAATGCCGTGAATGGGCAATTAATGCTTACCACAACGCTGTTGATCCGGATAGTCCCGATTGCCTTTTATGGGAAGGTGAGGGACAGATATTGGTTGATGCGGCATACATAGCCGAGAGTTTCTTGCGGGCGTACGATGCATTATGGGTGCCCTTGGATAGCCTTACAAAAGCACGGTATATCCATCATTTTCAGCAGTTGCGAGCGATAGACCCACCCTATACCAATTGGTTCTTGTTCTCGGCTATCATTGAGAGTTTTCTCTCAAAAGCGGGAGCAGAGTTTGATGTCTTCCGTATCAATACAGCATGTCGCAAAGTGGAGGAATGGTATGTAGGCGATGGTTGGTTTGCCGATGGAGAACATTTTGCGTTTGACTTCTATAGTAGTTATGTTTTCCACCCTATGTATCTGGAAGTGCTTGCCACGATGACGGAGATGCAGGTAAATACCCGAATCGATTATCCTCGTTATTACGAACGGCAATTGGATCGTACGAAGCGGTATGCCACTATCTTAGAGCGGTTTATCTCACCCGAAGGGACATTCCCAGTCTTTGGCAGGAGTGCCACTTATCGTATGGCAACGATGCAACCCTTGGCCATGATGGCATGGCAACAGACACTACCTGCAAATATGAGTAATGGGCAAATAAGGCATGCACTCAGTCTCGTTATGCACAGGATGTTGGACAAACAAAACAACTTCAACAAAGGAGGTTATCTCACCCTCGGTTTCTGTGGTTCACAACCCGAGTTAGCCGATTGGTACACCAATAATGGCAGTCTCTATATGACCTCTCTCATTCTCTTGCCTTTGGGATTGGAGGCACAGCACCCGTTTTGGACAGATAAAGCAGAAGCCACCACTCAAGAGCGAGCATGGAACGGCAAGTCCTTTCCGAAAGACCATATCCAACTTGACAGTATCACCACTAAAGATAAATGGTAATGAAACGCATTCTCTTTCTTCTTTTACCTTGGTTAGTTATCACCTCAGTCAGTGCCAAGCATACGGAACGCCTGCAAGACCAAAAGAGTTTGACCGACACACTCTGTTTTGTCAATCGTCATTGGCAGCAGTCTCATGCAGCAGAAGCCACGGCTTTTTGGCATAATGCAGCCTACCATACGGGGAATATGGCTCTTTATCGATTGACGCACGATGAGCAGTGCCTTGCCTATTCGAAAGCATGGGCAGAGTATAACCGTTGGCAAGGTGCGAGCGAGAAAGACACTGCACAATGGCAATATAAGACCTACGGGGAAGATATGCAGCATGTTCTTTTTGCCGATTGGCAGACTTGTTTTCAGACCTACCTTGACCTATACACTATCTGCGGGACAAAGGAAAAAGAGGAGGAATGGATAGGCAGAAGCCAAGAGGTGATAGACTATGTTGTGCAACACGAAGAAAACGATTATTGGTGGTGGATTGATGCACTTTATATGGCTATGCCGGTGTATTGCCAATTCTATACGCTGACAGGTAATATACAGTATATCAACACCATGGCGGACTATTTCCGATATACTGACAGTTTACTTTACGACCATGATGCGCATCTCTATTATCGTGATGCACGGTATGTCTATCCAAAGCATAAGACCGATAGTCAACAAAAGGATTTTTGGGCACGAGGTAACGGTTGGGCAATAGCCGCCTTTGCTCGTGTGTTACCCGATATTCCACCATCGCATCCTATCTATACTGTTCTTCTTCAACGGTTTAAGGAGATGGCTTATTCACTTCGTGACTGTCAACAAAAAGACGGTTATTGGACTCGCAGTCTTGTGGATGCGGCTTTTGCACCTGGGGAGGAAACAAGTGGTACAGCGTTTTTCCTCTATGGCATCACTTGGGGCGTTAACCAAGGAGTGTTGCCCAAAGGCGATTTTGAAGCAACTATCGAAAAAGGATTTCATTATCTCTTGCATACAGCACTGCAGAAAGATGGGACAGTGGGTTATGTGCAGCCTATTGGCGACCGTGCTTTGCCTGGGCAAGTGATTGACGCGCAATCGACAGCCGACTTTGGCGTTGGGGCTTTTCTCTTGGCTTGTACTGAATATGTGCGTTATCAAAAGATAGAAGTTGTCGATCTCTATCTCTACCCTCAACAAGCCACACAGCGTATTCCGAAGGAGATATATGGTCAGTTTGCCGAGCATCTTGGCACTTGCATCTATGGCGGTATATGGGTAGGAGAAGAGTCGAATATTCCAAATACGAATGGTTATCGGAACGATGTATTGCAGGCACTTCGAGAACTGCATATCCCCGTGATACGTTGGCCAGGTGGTTGTTTTGCCGACTCGTATCATTGGCGTGATGGTATAGGCGAAAGAGCATCAAGACCGAAGATTGTCAACACCTATTGGGGTGGTACGACCGAGGATAACTCTTTTGGCACGCACGAGTTTCTCAACCTATGTGAGTTATTAGGTTGTGAACCTTATATCAGCGCGAATGTGGGCAGCGGGAGTGTGAAAGAGATGGCAGAATGGGTTGAGTATATGACATCGGATGCGCAGACACCGCTTACCGAACTGCGCAAACAGAACGGCAGAGAGAAGCCTTGGCATGTGAAATATATCGGTATTGGCAACGAGAGTTGGGGATGTGGAGGACAGATGACACCGGAATATTATAGCGACCTCTACCGTCGTTATGCTGAGTTTGCACGCAACTATGGCGACAATCATCTCTATAAGATTGCCAGTGGGGCAAGCGATTATGATTATTATTGGACAGAGACATTGATGCAACGCATCGGTAAACGCATGAACGCTATCTCGCTCCATTATTATACGGTCAAGACTTGGGACGGTGACAAAGGTTCAGCGACACAGTTCACGGATAAGGATTACTATTGGGCTCTTGCCAAATGTAGAGGGATTGAACCTGTACTACAACGTCATTGCGATATTATGGACAAGTACGACTCGGAGCGCAAGATTCGTCTCTTTGTAGACGAATGGGGTACATGGTGGGCGCAAGAGCCGAATACAATTGATGGACACCTCTATCAACAAAACACCATGCGTGATGCGATGGTGGCGGCTTTGTCGCTTAATATATTTCATAGGTATACCGACCGAATTGGCATGACGAATATTGCACAGATAGTCAATGTATTACAATCGATGATTATGACGCACGAGGACAGTATGTTCCTTACGCCAACCTATCATGTATTCCGTATATATACGCCTCATCAGGATGCGTTGTATATTCCTTGTCGTCTGCAAAACAACACATTACAAGCCAAAGCAGAGGGGGTATTAGCCGAAGTGCCAACAGTAGATGTTACTGCCTCGTTGCAGAAGGACAGCAGCATGGTTGTGACTCTATGCAACACCAATCTGAATAACCCACAAAGAGTGCGACTGCATCTTGAGGGCAAGAAAGAATTAAGAATCTCAACGGCCGAGATGCTGAATACTTCTCATCCGCAAGCGCATAATACCTTTGAAGAGCCTAACACAGTTCAACCTGTGCCTTTCACGGGGTATCGTATTGAAAAAGAGGGTTCTATTGTTATTGAATTGCCGGCACTATCGATCGTGAGCATTGTAATTAACGATTAGTGGTTAGCCATTCGCATAGTGGATTTTTAGGGATAGTAAAGGGATGTTCTAAAAATTCCCCGTTTCGTTATTTTTGTTATTGATTGGGATGTTT
>CAYNMA010000079.1:0-11781 GCA_964398075.1 uncultured Bacteroides sp.
TACTGAGGATAAGAGAGCTTTTTTGTTGGATTCGGAAGTTTACCGGACACCAATAGAAGAAAATAACGAAACGTGGAATTTTTAGAACATCCCATATTTCTTTTGACCACGTATATTTGGACATCAATGTCTGTCGCATGGGAATATTTGGCTAATATTTGATAATATTTGTCCCAAAGTTTTCATGTCAATTAGTGTCAATACGCTGCAGGCGTCTGTTCAAGAAGTCCATGTCCGCTTCTTTCTTTTATTCCTTTCTTTTCTCGTGAGCGCAGCAAGCAGGAGTTGAGAATATAGAGCATGTCTCTTTATTTCTCTTGCATATAGTGCAAGTATTTCTCTTCATTTCTCTGCCACGCAGTGGCAAGGAAAAACTTCTATATGCAAAGGAAACTTAGCCTCGAAAGTATTTTTCCAGCAGTTCGTGTGCCGCCACAAACGAGCTTACCTTATTCTCTAACACATCCACTTCCGCCTTTTTTAGCCGCTCCGCAATCTCCTCGTTTTGGTAGAAGTTTCCCAACAGTTGCGTATTGATGGTCTCGTACATCCAATACTTCGCTTGCTGCTGACGCTTATAGAAGAAATAGTTGTTCTTGCGCGTGAAAGCAATATAGTCTTCAATCATCTTCCACACCTCATCGATACCTGTTTTCTCAACTGCCGAACAAGTAACAGCCGTTGGTTTCCATCCCGACTCGGTTGGAGGAAATAATTGCAATGCATTAGTAAACTGCGTCTTGGCAACCCGAGCCTTCTCAATGTTATTCCCATCGCATTTGTTGATGGCGATACCATCCGCCATCTCCATGATACCTCGTTTGATACCTTGCAGTTCGTCGCCTGTACCCGTCACTTGCAAGAGCAAAAAGAAATCGACCATCGAGTGCGCAGCCGTCTCCGATTGTCCCACCCCTACGGTCTCAACCAAGATAGTGTCATATCCTGCCGCCTCGCAGAGGATAATCGTCTCACGTGTCTTACGAGCTACGCCTCCAAGAGAACCTGCCGATGGCGAAGGACGAATGAATGCGTTCTTCGCAGTCGATAGCTCCGCCATACGCGTCTTGTCGCCAAGTATACTTCCTTTCGATCGTTCCGAACTTGGGTCAATAGCCAACACCGCAAGCCGTTTGCCTTGGTTAGTCAGCTCAACGCCTAACGACTCAATGAATGTCGACTTACCCGCACCTGGTACGCCCGTTATGCCCACGCGAATAGCGTTACCAGAATGCGGAAGACATGCTTCGATAACTTTTTGCGCAATCTCTTGGTCCGTAGGAAGGCTACTCTCCACCAATGTAACGGCTTGGCCTAAGATCGATACATCGCCTTGCAAGATCCCACGGATATAATCGTCGGCTTGCAGAGTGCGTTTCTGCCGACGGAAAGTAGAGTAGGGATTGACACTCGGCATCGACTCGATACCCGCATTGACCGTCAGTCCTTTATATTGTGCATCGTTTTCGGGATGATGATGTTGTTCCATAGTAATAAAGGTATTAATTGAAAAAATAAGAGCCAAAGAAGATAATAATATCTACTTTGACTCTCTTTAGTATACTTATTCTGCAATAGTCCAAACAACAGTCAGACGCACCTTAGTGTTCTTCGGGTCGTTGGTGAGCAGTTCAATCTGTCTGCGATAAGTGCCAGGGTTGACAACCTCAGTGTTCGGCAGAATCTCCATCGTGATGACGCCGCTCTTACCGCCTTTGACCGTACTTTTGCCCACCGTCGCACGAACCACTTCAGGATTGTAGTTGGTAATGTTACGTATCTCGAGCGCACGTTGTCCAATATTCTTAAAGGTAACCTTCTTTGCCACTTTACCTCCTGCTTTGATAGTGCCAAGGTCAATGTTGCGGCTTTCAATATCGAAGATTGGCGCATTCTGTTGCTGCTCAACGGTCAACTTAGAGAAGTCTTCTTCAATATCGGCAGTGAGAGTGAGCTTGTACTCGTCCGTGATACTGCGTTTGCCGTTCACCATCATGTAGAGGTAGTACGTGTTCGAACCCCATTGTTTGCACTTCTTTGTATCGAAGTTGACATTGAGTGTACCAACTTCTTGTGGTTTGAGCGTCTTGAGCGAGAGCACGGCTGTAAGCATATTATCACGGTCGTTTTGCAGAATCTCAACAGTCACTTCGTGGTCGGTGAGGTTAGCATACTCAAGCGAAACAGTCTTGTTGTCGCCTTTATAGAGCGTACCGAAAGTTATCGTCTTGGTTTTGAGACTCAAGTCCCCCATCTTGACAGTGTATCGGTTGACTGGTTTGGCTTGCTTTGGAATAACCTCGCCACGGATAGTTAGTTTAGTTGTAGGCGTAGAAGCGTTACTAGTAACGGTGATGGTCTTCGTGAACTTACCAGGACGTCCATTGGGGTTGTAGGTAACGGTGATAGTACCCGTCTGCCCAGGTTCAACTGGCGAATTGGTCCATTTAGGAGTCGTGCAACCGCAACTTGCGCGTACGTTGCTCAGTACCAATGGCTCCATACCCTCGTTCTTGAACTCAAAAATGGTGGTCACACGACCGTCTCCTTCATTGATCTTTCCAAAGTCGTGTTGGGTCTTACTGAATGTGATGACAGGCTGTTGTGCCATCGTGGTGACTGCTACAAGAAGTAGCGCACCAAGAAAAAGTGATTTCTTCATAACTTTATTTGTTTGTCAATATTATCTTTGCTAGTGCTCAATGCGTTGAGCCGATTTAATCTCCTGTATCTTATGTATCGTGTTGCACACGGCTTGCAGCTCCTCGGTGTCGTGCACAAACAGCTGCACCGTTCCATTGAATATCCCGTCTTCGGCTGTAAAGTGCATATCGTGCATGTTGAGGTTGAAGTCGTGCGAGATGATCTGTACAATCTTAATGATAACGCCCACCTTGTCGATACCTCTAATCTCGATGGTCTCGAGGAAAGTCTGCTCATGGTGCATGTTCCAAGAGGCGGAATAGAGATTGTTGCCGTAGCTCGACTTCAACTTATCCGCCAATGGACAGTTCCTCTTGTGAATCATTATCATGCCCCGCTCGTCGAGATAACCGAGCACATCATCGCCTGGTATCGGACTGCAGCAAGGCGAAAGTTGATACTCGCTGTCACGGTTCTCCTCCGTGAGTATGATATGATGCGTCGTCTCTTTGCTAGGTACGGGTTTAGGCTCAGGTAACGAAGGCGCGTTGTTGCTCGACTTTGTGAAGTAACGCAACCAACTCTTTTTGCTCTTTTGCGGCACGAGCTGCGCCAACTCGGCAAGGTTAATACCGCCTTTACTTATCTGCAACATCAGCTGCATCGGCTCTTGCAACTGATAATGCGCAAGTGCCAACTGCAAAACTGTGTTATATTGCTCCTCTAGCCCGAGCTTAGCAACCTCTTCTCTAAACCGTTTCTCTCCGTCTTGCAGTTCCTGTGCATAGATCCTGCGGAAATAGTTCTTGATTGCCGTCTGCGCCTTGGCGGTACTGGCATACTTAAGCCACTCCTCCTGCGGGTTCTGTGTGTGCGAGGTTATTATCTCCACTTGGTCTCCGCCTTGCAGCACATAACTGAGCGGCTCCAACTTATGATTGACCTTTGCACCCATGCAATGCAGTCCCAGCTCGGTGTGCAACATAAAAGCAAAGTCTAAAGCAGTAGACCCCTGCGGCAGAGTCTTTATCTCACCCTTGGGCGTGAATACAAATATCTCAGACGCAAAGAGATTCAGCTTGAATGTGTCGAGGAAGTCAATGGCATTCGGCTCAGGGTGTTGCAGTAACTCCTTGATGGTCTTCAACCACTTATCAAGCTCCGACTCGTCCGACTCGCCCAACTTATACTTCCAATGTGCCGCAAGACCCTTCTCCGCAATATCGTGCATACGCGTAGTGCGAATCTGCACCTCCACCCATTGTCCGTTCGGTCCCATCACAGTGACATGAAGCGCCTCATAACCGTTGGCCTTAGGTGTCGAAATCCAATCCCGAATACGCTCAGGGTGAGGTTTGTATATCTCCGTAAGAGCCGAGTATATCATCCAGCACTGGTCCTTCTCGCTCATCATCGTGTTTGGCGTGAAGACTATGCGCACCGCAAGCAAGTCGTAGACATCCTCAAACGAGATGTTCTTGGTCTGCATCTTCTTCCAAATGGAGTAAACCGACTTGATACGCGCACTGATATTGAACTCATACCCCATGTTCTGCAACTTCTCTCGTATAGGCGCCGCAAAGGTCTCGAAGAACTGCATTTGTTCGCTGTTGACATGCTCCAGTTTCTTCTCGATGTCCTCGTAAATCTCAGGGTGTTCGTATTTGAAACTGAGGTTCTCCAATTCAGTCTTGATAGGGAATAAGCCCAGTCGCAAAGCCAACGGAGCGTAGATATATTGCGTCTCGCCCGCAATCTTATACTGCTTCTCAACCGGCTGAAACTCCAACGTACGCATGTTGTGCAGACGGTCAGCAATCTTAATCAAGATGACTCGTATGTCCTCCGACATGGTCAGTATCAGCTTGCGAAAGTTCTCTGCCTGCACCGATGCTTGCTCGCCAAAGACACCACCCGAAATCTTAGTCAGCCCGTCAACGATATCCGCTATCTTTGGTCCAAAAAGATTCTCGATGTCCTCCTTGGTGTATTCCGTGTCCTCCACCACATCGTGCAGCAACGCAGCGCAGATAGAAGTACTACCCAATCCAATCTCTTTCACTACAATCCGCGCCACAGCAAGTGGGTGCAAGATATACGGCTCGCCTGAACGACGACGAATACCACGGTGGGCTTGCTTGGCAAACTGAAAGGCCTTCGTGATAAGCTCCACCTTCTGCCGGTGAAGGGTATGACTATAGTCGTCAAGCAAGGCGTCAAACTCTTGCTGGATAACAATCTCCTCTCGCGGTGTTAAGTCACTTTCCTTCATACCAATAGACTATTTATTCAACTTGCAAAGGTACACTTTTTATCACAATCTGCAAAACAGATACGAATTTTTCCGTCCTAACCCCCTCAATCCGTAAAATCTTTGTCAATCCCACAGTAGAGACGGTATTGAATACCGTCTCTCAAAACCGCATTGAATACCAATGCTTTATAGAAAGGCAAGGGATGTTCTAAAAATTGCTTTTGAGATGATTTGTGGAATTTTATTTAGGAGATGGTTGGCTTGAACGAAGGAGCAATGCGAGCATTGTGACTGAGTGAAAGTCAAGCAGATACAAATAAAAACCACAAAGCACTCAAAAAGTGGAGAGACATCCCAATTAATAACAAAATAACGAAACGTGGAATTTTTAGAACATCCCGTAATACCCAGCAGATGCCTGTGGAAAAATAATCAAGCTCTATCGCCCTTCAGCGCAGCGGTCTTTCCTTTGAATCGGCGTACCAGTCGCATTGTCCTCTTCTTCACTTTCTCCCACTGCTTGACCCACGCCTCCGGATTGAGCAGTGCTGAGTCGGTCGCCGCCTTGTACGTAAGGAAAATACCAATAGGCAATAAGATACTACTACTCAGCCAGATACCTGCCCAAACGGGCCACAGCCCCTCACGAGCCATCTTATATCCCGTGTTGTCAATGAGGTAATAGATGATAAACATCACCACCGAGATGACCACTGGCGCACCCAATCCGCCTTTGCGGATGATGGCACCAAGCGGTGCCCCAATAAAGAAAAAGATCAGACACGCAAACGACAGTGTGAATTTCCTGTGCAATTCAATCTCATGCTTGCGTATATATCGCTGAGAATCATCGAGTAACAACGCATTATACTCCACCTGATCCCCCGCCTGCTTACCTTTCTCGTAGGCAATCGATGCCGCCTTCTCCTTGCTCCTCGGCGACAGCGATGCGTAAAGCGAGTCGATGTTATGCGACTGCTGCTCCTCCTTCGTGATAGCCGTCAACTGTCGCCCACTCACTCTGTCCCTGCCAAAATAACGATTATTAACCATCTCCTTGCTCTGACCCCGCGACCTCTCGTGCGCAATCTGCTGAACCGAATCGATCGACTGCAACAGCTCCGACACATCCTTCGAGACATGTTGGTCACGCAGCACCGACTCGTCATACCGACTAAAATCGGAGTCGAAGTCGATCAGCAACTGTTTTCGAGCAAACGTCTCCCGCCTATAAGGGATACGGTCCTTGCTCGAAACCGATGCGTTCTGCTGCTGAAGGTTCTCGAACGACTCGCCATTGTAAAGACAAAGCATGAGGTATTTCTTGTCCGCCGTGAAATAAAGCCGACCCGAGTCTGCTACCATCACCTTCGTGTTCCGAAAACCCTCGCTGAAATCATAGATCATCATGTCCTCCAATCGCCCTGTCTTCGTGTCTTTGTGCCGCACATACACGTTGTAACCGTCGATGCCATCGTAGAACTCGCCCGCAGGGATGTCGAGCTCAGGCGACTTCTGCCTGAGAGAAAAAATGAGCGTCCACAGCTTCACTTGCGACTTCGGTAGCACGTTGTTCGAGAAGAAAAACGCACCAACGCACACAAACGCAATGCATATCGTGAGCGGCTGCATGATGCGAAACAGAGATATCCCCGCCGACTTCATGGCAGTGAGCTCAAACTTCTCGCCCAAGTTCCCAAATGTCATCAGCGACGCCAGCAGTATCGCAAGTGGAAGCGCCAATGGAACGACTGATACGGTGGCATATATAAAGAACTCCGCCAGCACTGATATTCCCACGCCTTTCCCCACGAGGTCCTTCACATGCATCCACAAGAACTGCATCAGCAGGATAAAGATGCATATCATGAACGTCATCAAAAACAGCCCTATGAAGTTCTTGAGGATGTAGATATCGAGTTTTTTTATGCCGAAGTTCAGCTTTTTCACCTTATCCTTCCAAGTTATCGCTCACGAAAGAGTAGGGTAGCAAGCTCTCCACGCCCTCAAAGAGATAGACCTCCTTCTCGCCGTAAAGCAGGATAGTGAGCGGCTTTCCCCATATATTCTCGGTCTCTGCCATCACTTGCCGGCAAGCCCCACAAGGCGAAACGGGCTCATGCGTGAAGTGCCCATCGGTAAAACCTGCGATAGCCAAAGCCCTAACCGGCGTGTGAGGATGACTCGCATTCGCATAAAAAAGCACAGTCCGCTCGGCACACAACCCACTCGGATAGGCCGCATTCTCTTGGTTCGCACCGCAAAGTATCTCACCATCCTCTAATAGCACAGCGGCTCCCACGGCAAAATGTGAGTACGGACTATAGGAGTTCTGCGTACTCTCTTTGGCTTTGGTAATCAGTAACTTGTATTCTTCAGGTAACTCTTCTGCTTGGTACGCGCATACCTTTGTCTTGAATTCAAACTCTCTCATATAGCAGTGTCTTTAAGAAAAGTGAGCAAAGGTACGCATCTTTCACGAATTACACAAGCCTTATCCCCATTTTCTTCGACTTCCTCCCCCGAATCTCTCCAACCTCAGTCCCACATCCCTCGCACCTCAGTCCCACAAATCTCGAGCGTATAACCCTACCATATCCCTAGCATTACCCTAGCATTACCCTAGCACTCCCTTCTCTTACCGAGGTTTCTCCCCACTTTTTTGCCCCTCATAACCCCACTGTCCCATAACCTCCTATAAGCCCTATAAGCCCTATAAGCCCTATAAGCCCTATTCGCCTTATTCGCCCTATTCGCCCTCTATTTGAACAATATTTGATAATATTTGTTTCAAAAATATTTTTATTTATTTTTTATATTTTTTTTGACCACGTATATTTTTGACCACGTATATTTTTGACCACGTATATTTTTGACTACATATATTTTGACCAAGAACTTTATGACCAATCCATGTCAATACGCCGCAGGTGTCCGTTCAAAACCATAGTTGTTAGATGTCAATTGTCCATTATCAAATTTTTCCGTACCTTTGCACCACAAAACTCACGGTAATGAACACCTTACACGACCTATTACAACAATACACCCAGCACCCGACTACGCGTGCCCTTTCCGCCTTGCTCACAAGCAAGACCACGCCCCATATTCAGGCCGAGGGACTGCATGGCTCATCGAAGGCTATTCAATTGGCTACCATCTACTTAGCCAACTCCACCAACCAACTCATCCTCTGGGACAATGCCGACGATGCCCTCTATCTCGCCAACGACCTCTCGCTCCTTTTGGGCGATGAAAACGTCTGTTTCTTCCCTTCCCCCTACCGTTCAAGGAAACGCAATCAGTCCGACGACACCGCCAACGAGATACAGCGCACCGCCACCCTCAGCCGACTCACTGCCGAAACCCGCAAACCCTGCATCATCGTCACCTATCCCGAAGCGCTCATACCCACTATCGTAACCAAACAACAGTTTGAGAAAGAAGTACTTAGACTCCAAATAGGACAATCCCTATCCATCGACGAACTGAGCAAACAACTCTTCCTCAACCATTGGGAACGAGTCGATTTCGTCTACGAGCCAGGTCAGTTCTCCATCCGGGGTGGCATCTTCGATATCTTCTCTTTCTCCTGCGAATACCCCTACCGTGTCGACTTCTTTGGCGATGAGATCGACTCCATCCGCATCTTCGACATCGAGACCCAACTCTCCAAGGAAAAGGTCGATTCCATCGAGATAATTCCTAACCTCCACCAAGAAAAACCTACCTCCGAAACCCATACCCTCTTCGACTACTTACCCGACCACACCCTCATCGTCAGCAACGACTTCTCTCTGTTCAAACATAACCTCCTAACCAACCCCGAAATACCCGATGAAAAGGGTATAAACTCCATCTGTCCGGTCTTCCTAAATGACCCCAAAGACGCCTACCAAACCCTTGAACTCAACACCAAATCTTACTTCGACAATGTCTCCAAGGTCCAGTTCAAGACCCTCCCACATCCGCTGTATCATAAGAACTTCGACCTTTTCATCGAGGATTTGCAGACCTACACCCAGCAAGGCTACCAGATCAATGTCCTCTCCGACTCCAAGAAACAGATCGACCGTATCGCCAGCATCATTCGTGATAAACTGAATATCAGCGACGAACAACCCCTCCTCGACAACCATTTCATCGGTATAAATCCGACCCTCAATGCCGGTTTCGTCGACCAAGACATGCACATCTGCTGCTTTACCGACCACCAACTGTTCGAGCGTTTCCATAAGGTGCAGCAGAAAACCGATGCCGCTCGACAAGGCAAGGTCCTACTCACACTCAAAGAACTTAACCAATTGCAGATTGGCGATTACATCGTCCATTCTGACCATGGTATCGGCCGTTTTGGAGGACTCGTTCACACCGAAGTCAACGGCAAAAAACAAGAGATGATTAAACTCATCTACCGTGACAACGATATCCTCTTCGTCTCTATCCACTCCCTCCACCGTATCGCCAAGTATAAAGGCAAAGATGGCGTAGCACCAACCGTCTCGAAGTTGGGCTCCGGTCAGTGGGAGAAAATGAAGGAACGCACCAAGGCAAAGGTGAAGGATATCGCCCGAGACCTCATCAAACTCTACGCTCAACGGCGCAAGGAACAAGGCTTTCAATACTCCCCTGACTCCTATATGCAGCACGAGTTAGAGGCGTCCTTCTTATACGAGGACACACCCGACCAACAGAAAGCCACAGCGGATATGAAGCACGATATGGAATCACCCGTTCCAATGGACCGACTCATCTGTGGCGATGTGGGCTTTGGCAAAACCGAGATTGCTATGCGTGCCGCCTTCAAGGCTGCCTCCGATGGCAAACAGACTGCCGTCTTAGTCCCTACCACCGTACTCGCCTTGCAGCACTATAACACCTTCAAGGAACGCTTCAAGGGCTTCCCTGTGGAGATTGAATACCTCTCAAGAGCCAAGTCCCCAAAGGAAGTAAAAGACATCCTCAATCGCCTTCGTGCCGGCAAGATAGATATCCTCATCGGCACCCACAAGATTGTCGGTAAGTCCGTTGTCTTTCACGACCTCGGACTCCTCATCATCGATGAGGAACAGCGTTTCGGTGTCAGCACCAAAGAGAAACTGCGACAACTGAAGGTTAATGTCGACACCCTTACACTCACTGCCACGCCTATTCCCCGAACCCTGCAGTTCTCTTTGCTTGGTGCAAGAGACCTCTCCGTCATGCACACCCCACCTCCAAACCGGTACCCTGTGCAGACCGAGATTATTACCCCTAACGACGAGGATATCATACAAGAAGCCATACGCACCGAGATAAACCGTAACGGACAAGTGTTCGTTATCAACAACCTTGTGCAGAACCTTGCCACCATCCAAGGCAAGATACAACGCCTCGTCCCTGAAGCCCGTATCGCTGTAGCGCACGGACAGATGCCACCCGAACAGATGGAGAGCGTCTTGACCGACTTTGTCAATTACGACTACGATGTCCTTATCGCTACCTCCATCATCGAGTCAGGTGTTGATATCCCTAATGTCAACACCATCATCATCAATTCGGCTCACAAGTTCGGACTAAGCGACCTGCACCAACTGCGAGGCCGGGTAGGGCGCTCCAATAAGAAAGCCTATTGCTATCTCGTGGCACCGCCTTTAGAGACGCTTACCTCCGATGCCCGCCGACGACTGCAAGTCATTGAGACCTTTGCCGACCTCGGCTCAGGTTTCCATATTGCCATGCAAGACCTTGATATCCGAGGTGCAGGAAACATGCTCGGTGCGGAGCAGTCCGGCTTCATTGCCGACCTCGGTTACGAGACCTATCAACGCATCCTTAGCGAGGCTGTCACCGAGTTGAAAGATGAGGAGTTCTCCAACCTCTTTGAGGACGACCGCACCGCTGCCGTACAAGGTAATAACTGGGTAACCGACTCCCAGTTAGAGTCCGACCTCGAACTTGGCTTCCCAGAGAACTATGTCGAGAATGTCTCCGAGCGTATCACTCTCTATCGGGAGTTAGACGACCTCTCCGACGAGACCGCACTCCTTGCCTTCGAGCAAAGACTCATCGACCGCTTTGGACCTATCCCACCTGAAGCCGAGGAACTGATTATGGTTGTCCGCCTCCGTTGGAAATGTATGCGATTAGGTATCGAAAAGATTGTCCTAAAGATGTCCCGCATGACCCTGTTCTTGCCGGCTAACCCGCAGTCTACCTACTATCAGTCCGACACCTTCAATACCTTGCTGAACTATGTGGTGAACAATGCCCGACAGTGTCAGGTGCGGGACCAGAATGGCAAACGCTCTATCGTTATCAGTAATATCAAGTCCATCAAAGAAGCCTATTCGCTCCTTTGCCAACTATCCCACTAACCGACAATGAATAAATCCCTTGCCACCCTCGCCCTCTTGTGCCTGCTCCTTCTGCACACCTCTATCTCTCATTGTCAAGAGAGAAAGGTCTACCAAGGCTGCTCGGGGGGTATGCTGCTCCATGCCGGTTGGTTAGGTGGAACGGATAATACCCGTCCTTATAACCCTCAAGGAGCCACCTTTGGTATCGGTGGCGCTATGCGAGTCAACCTATGGAATCATCTCCGTGTGGGTGGCGAAGGTTATGTGTCGAATATGCCTATCAAGGCTACCGATGCGCGCAACCTTATGCAGACCGGCAGTTATGTCCGTAACGGTTGGGGAGGTTTCTTAGCGGATGCTTGTTGGCGACTCGATAAGGTGTGGCCATACATAGGCGCAAGTATAGGCGGAGGCGCACAGCGAAGCCTCTTTATCTTAGAGGGCTCACAAGACGATTGGGCTGCTGAGAACACTTCCTATTTTCATAAGCAAACCCGTTGGCGGAATTAATTAGAAAAGAAAAAACAGAAAAAAGTTGCACATATC
>CAYNMA010000080.1:0-10370 GCA_964398075.1 uncultured Bacteroides sp.
AGAAACATCCAAATCAGTAACAAAATAACGAAACGTGGAATTTTTAGAACATCCCGTAAGTATATCTCTTAGTCTTTGGTGCAAATGTCCGTTGCGTATCTTCAAGTAGAGCACCTCAATAAGTCGGTAGGCGATAGAGTCCTGCTGAACGATTTGTCGTTTGGCATAGCGCAGGGGGACAGGGTAGCCTTGATTGCTCGTAACGGCACGGGTAAGTCCACTTTGATGAACATATTGACAGGCTGTGACCAAGCGGACAGTGGTTCTGTCACTTACCGCAACGACTTGCGTGTAGGCTATCTCCCACAGCAAGTGCACTTTGCTGCCGAGGATACGGTGGAGAGCGTTGCCTCTACACTGAAGGACAAGGAGGAGTTCCTGCGCGTGCTTACTCAGTTTGGTATAAAGAACACCTCTCAGACCGTTTCTACTCTTAGTGGCGGTCAGCAGAAGAAGATTATGCTTGCACAATGTTTAGTGAGCAAGCCCGACTTGCTGCTGCTTGACGAACCTACCAACCATCTTGACCTTAGTATGGTGGAATGGTTAGAGGGGTATCTGCAACGCTCGACGGTGACGTTACTGATGGTTACGCACGATAGGTACTTCTTAGATAATGTCTGCACCGATATATTGGAGTTGGAGGGTGGTAGGCTCTATGCCTATCATGGCAATTATGCTTACTACCTGACCAAACGCGAGGAACGAATGCAAGCCTTGCAGGCTGAGACCGATAAGTATCGGAACCTTTATCGCACCGAGTTAGAGTGGATGCGCCGTATGCCGCAAGCGCGTGGGCATAAGGCACAGTATCGGATAGATAACTTCCAAGAGATTGCTGCGCGTGCGAAAGGTGTTCAGCAGGTAGGCAATGTGCAACTGCAAGTGCAGTCTACCTATATCGGTAACAAGATATTCGAGGCAAAGGACGTGTGCAAACGCTATGGCGAAGTATGTATCTTGCAGCACTTCAACTATGTCTTCGCACGCTATGAACGACTGGGTATCATAGGCAATAATGGTGCGGGTAAGACCACTTTCTTACGGCTCTTGCTGGGGATCGAACCGCCTGACTCGGGCGTCTTTGACGTGGGAGAGACCGTTCGCTTTGGCTATTATGCACAGTCGGGACTGAAGTTCCAATCGGGTAAGCGTGTGATAGATATCATCACCGATGTGGCAGAGCAAGTGCAACTGCAGGATAAGCGTATCACAGCATCGCAGTTCTTGCAGCATTTCTTGTTTACTCCCTCGCAGCAACACGACTATGTAGAGAAACTCTCGGGCGGAGAACGACAGCGTCTGCACTTGTGTTACATATTGATGCAGCAGCCTAATTTCTTGGTATTGGACGAGCCTACCAACGACTTGGATATTCCTACCTTGCGTATCCTTGAGGATTGGTTGCAGCAGTTCAAAGGTTGCCTTATCGTGGTGAGTCACGACCGCTATTTCATGGACCGCATGGTTGACCATCTCTTTGTCTTTAAGGGTAACGGTATCATAGAGGATTTCCCTGGTAACTATACAGAGTACCGACTGCAGAGCGAGAATAAGACCGAGGATAGCAAGCGTGAGAGCGCAGTTCCAACAAAGGCTAAGCCTCGTTTGAATGAGGAACATAAGCCTCGCCGCTTGTCGTTCAAGGAGCAGAAACGCTTGCAAGAGATAGAGGCATTGTTGCCTCAGTTAGAGGCAGAGAAAGCCAATATAGAGCAACGCTTATCGGGTGGAGTACTCTCGGAGAAGGATATACAAGACCTCTCGGCTAGGTACACCGAAGTAAAAGAGCAACTCGACCTTTGTGAGTTGGAGTGGTTAGAATTGAACGAGGAGTGAGACGGACTGCTTATTGCTTCGCCTGCGCTTGCTGGTCACTATGAATATACTTGAGTAGTTCCTGCACCGCAATGGCTTGGTCGATGTTCTTGAGTATGCATTCCTTGCCTTTATAGAGCGACACCTTATCTCTGCCGGCACCTACATAACCGTAATCGGCATCTGCCATCTCTCCTGGTCCATTGACAATACAACCCATGATAGCAATCTTATAGTGTGATAGTTCAGGGTAGTGCGATATGGCTTCTTTTACTTCGGCAACGGTCTTCTCAAGGTCGAACATCGTTCGCCCACACCCAGGGCAAGAGACAAACTCCGTTTTGTATCGCTGTATACCTGCGGCTTGCAAGATGTCTTGACTCAAACGATGTAGTTGCTGTTCGCTGAAATGAGGGTTCTTCAACAGCAGTTGACGGTATCCTTTATTCCATAACACTCGTCCGCATTCGGCTGCCGTATGCAAGGAGAACAGTTCCCAATCGGCTTCGTCGCTGCTAAGGCATAGTTGCTGATTTGCAGCGTCATCGTCTAAGACGATATGTCCACTGTATCGTATCGACTGAGGGGCAGCAAAGTAATCTCTCAGTGTTTGCGCAACGGGTATTTCCTGTTCGGGTGCTTCGCTGAGGCTGACTCGGATAGTATCGCCTATACCATCGGCAAGCAAGGCTCCGATACCAACGGCCGACTTGATGCGTCCATCCTCGCCTTCTCCTGCTTCTGTCACACCCAGATGAAGCGGGAACGCCATACCTTCCTTATCCATCGTCTCGACTAAGAGGCGGACTGTGGTCACCATTATTCGGGTGTTGCTTGCCTTGATGGAGATGACTATATCGGTGAACTGCTCTTCGACGGCAATACGGAGGAACTCCATGACGCTCTCTACCATGCCCGCAGGGGTGTCGCCATATCGTGACATGATACGGTCGGATAGACTACCATGATTGACGCCGAGGCGTATTGCACAGTGATGCTCTCGGCAGATGTCGAGCAGATGTGTGAAACGAGCACGCAGTCGCTCCAGTTCTTGCTGGTAACTATTCTCGGTATAGTCGATATGTTGGAACTTACGAGCAGGGTCAATGTAGTTCCCAGGGTTGATACGCACTTTCTCTACCACGCAGGCGGCTGCTTCGGCTACTGCTGCTTGGAAGTGAACATCTGCCACGAGCGGAATAGTATGTACGGCTTGATGTATCTGCTTGAGAGACTCTACTTCGCGCAGTCCTTGCGTCGTGAAACGCAGTAGTTCTGCGCCTGCATCGATACAGCGTTGGGCTTGGGCAATAGAACCTTCGATATCGTTCGTTGAGGTGTTTGCCATGGTCTGTATGCGTATGGGGTATTCGCTCCCAATAAGAAGGTTACCGACTCGTGTAGTGCTGGTCTTGCGACGATTGTAGGTGAATGGAATAGTCATGATAGTGATGTTATTGTAAGAACTTCTTGTTATATAATAGTATACCTATGTTGATGCCAATGTTCCAGTCGTTACTTGGGATGGAGTAGTAATTGGCATAGAGTGCTGCAGAGCCTCGTTGGAAGGTGTAGACCATACTGCCTTCTGCAATGAAGTGCACATCCTTGAAGGGGGCAGAGTAGTACGGCGTGTTATCTTCGTTCATCTCGATAGTCTGTATAGGGGCAAAAGCGTAGCCTTCAAGTCGTATCTGCCAGTCGTCGGTGATGAGGATAATAGGCTTGATGCCGGCTGCGAGGTACTGGTTTGCACTGAAGTCAATGTTACGCACCGCCTTGCTATGTGGCGTTGGAGCATATTGGTGTGCCTGTAGCATGGTGGCGGTGTAGTTACTCAGGAACGGTCGTATGGAGTAGAACGCCTCTGCCTCGAGCCCAAGAGAGAAGTGTTTGGCAAGGCGAAAGTACCCATCGTAATGTCCGTAGGCTTGCATCCAGAGCGAGAACTCGTTGGAGGTGTTGGTATACTCGTATTGGTTCGATGCCGAGTTCTCTACGCCCCCTGGCATCATAAGACTGATGTTCCAACGGTGTCCCTCCGTAGGGAAGGTCTGGTGGTTAAGCGAGTTGCCATCCAGTTGCAGGTAGACATTGAATAGCGAGTAGCGACTATCGTCTCGGATAGTATCGCTCAGCGTGGTATAACGCCCGATGTTGTACTTATCAAGCATGCCAGCGCCACCAACACCTAACTCCATTCGGGCTTTCATAGTAAGGGGCATACCTACCGACAGTTTGCCATATAGTTCCATCTCTTGAAAAGAGAGTGGGCGGTTGGCAAAGGAGAAGAACCGCACATCGTTGGTGTAGTTAAAACGGTGCGCTACTATCTCGCCTTTGAGATAACAGAGTGGGGTGAAGTCGAAGCGTGAGTAGGCTGCTACCGACATATAGGTTCGTCCCACTTGTGCATCGATACCGGCTTCGAGAGGAAAGCGTTTGATGTCGTGATAGTCGAGTCCAAGATAGAACTGCGTGGGGTTGGAGGTAGATATATTACCGCCTAAGCCTACTTGCAGTTGGTCACGCGTGCGGATATCCAATAGCAGCCGGAACGCATTGAGGGTGGTATCATATTGCGCATGCGGTATGACCTCGGATATAACCTCATCGGATATTAAGCGATAATAACTATCGAGGAACTCGTCGTAGGTAAGATTGACCTCTTTGTTTCGACCCATGAATATCTTGCGCAGATAGGTTTCTTGTTCTGTGCTGATACCTGTGAACTGCACATCCCGAAAGAAGAGTTGGGGCACCTTATCTCGGAACGATTGTCTTTTCTGTGCTAATTGTTCCTGTGTCTGCCGCTGCGTAACGCTCTGCCGTATCTCATCGATATGCGCCATGGTAGAGTCGTAACCCAACTGAACAAGCGTCTCTACTTGTGAGAAGTCCCAACTGTTTATCTTGTCCCAAGAGAAGTTGAGCAATAGTCCATCGTCGAGGGAGTAATTCGTACTATGTACGATCATCTTCTCGAGTAGGGCGAGAAGGTTGCGCTTATCGGGTCTGCCGCTGTTGTGACTGACGTTACTACCGATGATATATGCAGGGTGAAACTCCTCTTGCGCCACATCGACAGGGAAGTTATTGTATATACCTCCATCGTATAGGATAGTGCCTTCGTAGTCAACAGGGCGGAACATGAATGGGAAAGACATACTCGACCGGATGGCATCGCCTAAGTCACCATGAGAGAATACCACGGCATGCTTCTCGTAGATGTCGGATGCCACGCAGCGAAAAGGTATCATCAACTTATTGAAATCGCCTTGTATGGCTCCATTAGTAGCCCCGCACATCTCCAGTACGGCAATGTTCATCAGTTGAGGATTGGAGATATTCGTTGGGAGGATATAAGGCGTAAAGGTGAACTTCTTTCCCACCTTCTCTCGTTGCTTATAGGTCTTGATACCTCCAACGGAAGTAAGACCATAAGAGTCCTCTTCTTTATGTATCTTGGCACTGATGCTGAACCATTCGGGTGTGGGTTCGCTTTGCCGGTAGAAGTAACGGTTCTTGGAGTCTACTTCTCCGAGAAACCATTGCCGGAACTTATCCGAGCCAATGAGTGAGGCTATCTCGTCGGTTGTCCAACCGCTGGCGTATAGTCCGCCTACGATAGCCCCCATAGAGGTACCTGCGATATAATCGATAGGTATATCGTTCTCCTCGAGTGCTTTGATGACGCCTATATGTGTGATACCTCGTGCCGAACCGCCACTCAATACGAGTGCCACGCCTCCGTCGGCCCGACAGAGAGCGATGGATAGTATACAGCAAAGGAAAAGACTAAGACTTCGGTGTGTTTGCATAGTAATGTTTGGTTTATGTATTGTATTGATAGGCTGCCTTTTAGAGCAACATGGCTCCAGTAAGACCTATCGTAAAGGTAACAATCAGTCCCGTAAGATATCCGACGACCACTTGTATCTCGGTGTGTTCGTTAAGGTATAATCGAGCCCACATAACAATCCAACTCGCAAGGAGTATGCCCAGCCATGTCCAGTAAGCAAAGAACCCTGTGTAATACCCATAAGCCAGTGCAGCACCGAGCAATGCTCCAAGCATGGTGAGGTGGGCGCTAATCTTCCAACGGAGGTTGATAAGGGATATCAAGAACAGACTTACAATAGCCCCAATGGCAATAGTACAAATTATTGGCGGCATGCATAGTACTTTGCGCAGGAAGAAATACCACAAGACGGCGGATACGACACTGTAGGCGTAGGGTATGTTGCGACTGTGTCTCTCCGACATATAGGCTCTACTGATGTCGCCTCTCCAATAGAGCAGCATGGCAGTAAAGGGTATGATGAAGGTCAGTAGGAACGTACCTATCACGAAGATACAATACCATCGGTTGGGTATGAATCCTGTATTCAATTGGTCTAATTGTATGCTCAGCAGGACTGTGGCGTAAGTAGGCACCAACATAGGGTGCAGCAAGATGCTTATTATTTGTGCTAATCGTTTGATAATGGTAGTGTTTTAAGGGTTAGTGTCATTATATAGTGACTCGCAGTCGTGCTACGGGTATATTGAGTTGTTTGCGGTACTTAGCAATGGTGCGTCGTGCGATATTAAAGCCTCGGGCTTGCAGTGCCTCCACCAACTTATCATCGTTGAGCGGGTCACGCTTGTCCTCGTTGTCTATTATCTCCGTGAGTGCGTTCTTGATGGCTTTCGTTGCCACTTCCTCACCGTTGTCGTTGGTCATCGACTCTGAGAAGAAGAACTTGAGCGGAAACACTCCAAAGCGTGTCTGTACATACTTCGAGTTCGACACACGCGAGATGGTTGATATGTCGTATCCAGTCTTATCTGCCACATCTTTGAGAATCATAGGTTTGAGCAGACTCTCATCGCCGTCGAGGAAGAAGTCGCGTTGTATCTGCACAATAGCCGTCATCGTGCGGCGTAGCGTCTCGTTGCGCTGACGGATAGCATCGATGAACCACCGTGCTGAGTCGATTCGGTCTTTGATGAAAGATATCGCATCCTTCTCTTCTCGAGTGTGCGTGTCTTGCCGTTGGTAGTTCTGCAGCATCTCGTTGAACTCTGTACTGACTCTCAACTCTGGCACATTGCCATTATTGAGCGAGATGGTGATGTTCTCGCCATCGGTCTCGACGATGAAGTCGGGTATGATGGTGTGCCCCGTAGAGTAGATGTCTTGTTGCAACGAGTTACCTGGCTTAGGTGTGAGATGTCGTATCTCGTTCTCTGCCTCACGCATCTGTTGGTCGGTGATGCCAAGGCGTTCGGCTATCTTAGCATAGTGGTGGGTAGCAAACTCCTTGTAGTACTTCTGCAGGATCTTTGTTGCGAGTTCAACGGTAGGTGTCTGCTGCTTGCGTTGCAGTTGGAGCAACAAACACTCTTGCAGGTCTTTCGCCCCCACACCGGCAGGCTCGAAGTTACATTGGATAAGGTGGATGATATCCCGTATCTCCTCGTCGCTGATGTCGATGTTCGCATGAAAAGCAAGGTCGTCGGCAATTGACTCGGGCTCACGAGTGAGATAACCGTTCTCGTCGATATTCCCTACGATATACTGCGCTACTTTGCGTTTCTGGTCAGAGAGGGGCAATAGTCCCATCTGTCCTTGCAGATACTCTTGGAACGACTCGCCTACCGAGAACGGAGTCTCGTCTTGCTTATCGTCGGGCGAGGCGTTGTTGCTATGCAGCATATAGTCGGGCGTGTCGTCGTCGGAGATATAGTCATTGAGGTCGAAGTCGTCGTTCTGCAGCAGACTGTCCTCCTCGTTCTCAGGGTCTTTGTCCTCGCCGTTCCCGTCCTTATCGCCGTAGTCGTCGTATTCTTCGTTCGACTCGTTGTTGTCAGCCTCTTTGCTATCATCAACACATTCAAGACCAGGGTTCTCTTCTATCTCGCGCTCAATCCGTTGCTCGAGTTCGAGCGTAGTATACTCAAGCACTCTCACTTCCTGAATCTGCATCGGAGTGAGTGTGGCTCGTTGTTTGAGTGTGGCTTCTTGTGTTAATGATGTGTTGGTGGCCATATTGACTTGTTGTTATCTTGTCAAAGAGTTGATAGTCTGGATGATATAGTCTTGCTGCTCGTGGTCGAGTTCGGTGTGCATAGGTATGCTCAGTACCGATTGTGCCAAACGCTCTGCCACAGGGAAGTCTCCTTCTTTGTAACGAGGGTCTTGGTAGGCTTTCTGCAGGTGAAGCGGCACAGGGTAGTATATCATAGCCGGTATCCCTTTCTCGATGAGTTGCTCTCGAAGTGCATCGCGTGAGCCATTGAGTATGCGTAGCGTATACTGGTGGAACACATGGGTGGAGTAGGGCATGCGTGCCGGTATGAGTAGGTTCGGATTAGATGCGAATCCTTTGTCGTAATACTCGGCAGCGGCTTGGCGGCGTTGTGTATACTCGTTGAGATGTGGTAACTTAGCATTGAGCACTGCGGCTTGGATACTATCCAAACGCGAGTTGACACCCACGGCATCGTGATGATAGCGGACTACCATACCGTGGTTAGCGATAGCGCGCATACGCGCTGCCAACTCATCGTCGTCAGTGAAGATGGCACCGCCGTCTCCGTAACAACCAAGGTTCTTCGATGGGAAGAAAGAGGTACAACCGATGTTGCCAATACACCCTGCTTTCTTGCGACTGCCATCGCTGAAGATACACTCTGCATTGATGGCTTGGCATGCATCTTCTACCACATAGAGATTATGCTCTTTGGCTATCTGTAGAATCTCTTCCATATTGGCGCATTGTCCGAACAGATGTACTGGCACGATAGCCTTCGTACGAGGTGTGATAGCACGGCGCACTGCGTCGGCCGACATGTTGAAGGTGTCCCATTCTACATCCACAACCACCGGCGTGAGGTGCAGCAATGCTGCCACTTCGGCAGTGGCAATGAAAGTGAAGGTTGGGGTGATGACCTCATCGCCGGGCTTGAGCCCTAAGCCCATGAGCGCAATGAGTAGTGCATCGGTGCCGTTGCCTACAGGGATGACATTGCGCACACCCAAGAACTGCTCGAGGTTATGCTGGAAGTCGGTTACCTGTTTGCCCTTTACGAAAGTGGCGGTATCAAGTACTTCTTGTATGCCAGCGTCGATATCTTGCTTGATTGCTTGATATTGCGTTTGCAAATCAACCATTTGTATCTTTTTCATGTTTGTAGAGTGTTATTTGTAGTGTGTTAGTGTTCTATTATATACTCAACTTCCGACGGATTGATGCGATAGCCGAGTATGTGTCGATTGTTTGTTACGATACTGATAGGCAGTATCTTGACCTTGTTCTTAGGGAAGGTACATTGCGCTTGCAGGTCTTTCTCTGTGACATCACTGAAGTGAGCCATCTCCACTTTCACTATCACATTCACTTCGGCAGGAAAAGTGCGCAGATGCATGTCTTTCGGAACGCCCTTGGCTACGATAGGCACTGTGAACGATTTCTCGGTGTATTGCCCAGCGAAGGTCAGAATCTGCACCTTAGTGGTTGAAAGTCGAGTGCCTGCTGGCTGAATGAGTGGCACTTCCGCACAGAAACTATCTTTGATGTTATGAAACACCTGCTTCTCGGTATAGATATACTGGATAGTATCTAACACCTCTTTGGGTGCATAGACCGTGACCTGTTCGGGTTGAATAGTCGTCTTGCCTGTTATCTGATACTGCGAAGCCGGTTGCAGTTGCCCGTTGAAGATGACCTTCACTTTCTTGTGTTTCTGCTTCTGGAAGTCGCGTACGATAGTCTCGGGTGTGATGCGTTGCAGTTTGGCGGTACCTTGCAGTTGGTCGGTGATGCGTTGCCGTATCTGCTCGGAGTAGATAGTGATCTGTCCGGCATTGCTCTTGAGTTGACTCGATAGGTCGAACTGTATTGGTGTGAAACTGCCTTTCTTGTAGATGCGAAGCCGCTTGCCTTGGTCTCGCACCACAATATGTATGTTCGTAGGTAGAGCCTCGGTGAAGACTACATCCTCGGGTATACCGACAAACTCCACGGGTATGTCGATACCTCGTTCTCGAACGGAGTTGAGCGAGTGTCCGAACCATAGTATGGTGGCAAAGAGCAGAAAGAGGCAGAATGTCGCCATGTTCCTCTCGTGAAAGAAGGTTTTAATCAACTCCCAGAGAGACCGCAGTCGTGTTTTTGTTTTGGCGGAGCGCATATTCCCTATGATGACCTATGCTTTCTCGTTGGTTGCTTTCTCAGCGTCATCGGCACTTACATAAACCGAACCTTTATCCACTTTGATAGTGATGTCTTTAGCAATCTCGATGATGAAAGTGGTCTCGTTGATCTCTTTGATGATGCCATAGATGCCACCGGCGGTCACTACCTTATCGCCTTTCTTGAGGGCGTCGCGCTGTTTCTGCAGTTCTTTCTGTCGTTTAGTCTGAGGACGAATCATGAAGAAATAGAAGACTACGAAGATAAGAATCATCATAATCCAGAAGGACCAACCTGCACCTTGTTGCTGTGCAGCAGCATCTTGTAAAAGAATGAAGTTAAGCATGTTATTTACTGTTTAGTGTTATTATT
>CAYNMA010000080.1:10470-11712 GCA_964398075.1 uncultured Bacteroides sp.
GTTGTTGTTTATTTGACTGCCTTAAGCAGTTTGTTATCCGCCTTGAGGTTAGCCACAGCCATGTCGAGTATGCCGTTGATGAACATTGGGCTGTTCTCGGAGGAGTACTCGCGTGCAATGTCGATGTACTCGTTCATGGATACTTGCAACTGTATCTCAGGGAAAGAAGTTATCTCGGCGAGTGCAACCTTAAGGATAACCATATCCATATACGATACTCGCTCTTTGTCCCAGTTTTTGAGGCATGAGGCGATGATTCCCTCATACTCGTCGGAGCGGGTCAGCACATTGTGCAATAGTCGTTTGCCAAAATCGTGTTCGTTGAGCGTATTGCCAAAGTCGTTGTTGCTCTCTTTGTCGCTTTGGAAAGGCTCAAGCAAGGGTTGATCGGCTCCGTTCTCTTCCTTGAAACGCTTGATGGTCTTCTCGATGTAACTGATGATCAAGTCTACTTCAACCGTCCAGTCTCTGCCGTCGAGGGCAATCTCGAGTTCTTCGAGTGCGTTCTCAAGTTCCTCGTTGTTGGTGAGTACCGAGGTGAATATCTTTCGCCATACGGCTTTGTCGCTGGCGTATGAGTCGTCCTCGCTGCTCATATACTCCGTATAGATAGGCGATTCGGTGATCTGCTTATAGAGAATGCTGAGCGATTCGTGAGCGGCGTCCCAACTGAGTTTGCGAATCTCAAGTTCGTTCTGCAAGGTGTGGTTCTCGAAGAGTTGTTGTGCAAAGCGGTTGTTGATGAACTTCCAGTTGAGTTCAATCTCTGTATGCATTATCTTCGCCCGTTCTTGCGCTTCCTCAATGCGCGTCTCGGCATAGCGTGTCATCTCGTAAACGAAGTCGAGCAGGAGTAGATAGAGATTGTAGGTGTCGTTGTACGACTTCTCTAAGAGACTGTCGATATATGGCAGCGTGAGGCGTTTCCGTTTCTTGTTGTCTGCAGTGTCCTCGCCTTGTGGGGCTTCACTTTGGAAGTATGCGAATGCTGCTTGTAGTACCTTGATGCGTACTAATGTTCTGTTGATGAGTGTTCTATTTTGTCCTTGCGAACTCTCTGTTGAATAGTCGTTCATAACGGGTAATTATTATCTTGTAATGTTATCTTGTAATGGTATGTAACATCGGTGCACAATAACTGCGCAAAAGTACGCTATTTTCTGCGAAGTGGCAAATGGATTGCGATATTTTTTATGGGATGTTCTAAAAATTGCTTTTGAGATGATTTGTGGAATTTTATTT
>CAYNMA010000081.1:0-11709 GCA_964398075.1 uncultured Bacteroides sp.
TCGTGGTGATAGGGTTCGCCGTCGAGGATGGTCATGGCTCTGTAGAGCTGCTCGATGAAGAGGAGTCGTATCATCTGATGTGAGAAGGTCATCTTTGATATGGATAACTGCTCATTCGCACGGTTGTAGACCTCCTGAGAGAACCCATAAGGTCCTCCAATGACGAAGACGATGTTTTGCCCTGCGAGTTGCCATGTGTTGACTTTCTGGGCAAACTCGATGCTGCGATATTCGTGTCCGTGCTCGTCGAGGAGGATGACTCGGTCGGTGGGTTGAATGGCATTCAAGATGAGCGTTCCTTCACGTTTTTTCTGCTCGTCTTGCGAGAGGTTCTTGGTGTTTTTGAGCTCGGGTATGACGCGTATGTCGGTGGGTAGAGAATGTGTCAGCCGCTTGCGATACTCCTCTACTAAGCCCTCGATGCGAGGGTCGGTTGTTTTGCCTACTACTATGAGTGTTACTTTCATGCTTTTGTTGACCGCACGTTGTGCTAAAGGACCGCTTCGCTAAAGGACTGAGGACCGCACTGTGTGCTAAAGGACAATGGTATAGCAGCAAATATTATGCCATACAAAAGACTGCTGTGATGTCGGATATAACCGACACACAGCAGTCTACTTATTCATTATTTCTCACTACTATTATTTCACTTCTTGCAGAAGACGGACGGAATAGCCTTCACGGCGGACATCTTCTTTGGTTACAATGCCATTACTACAAACTCGTAACATGTATGCTTTGTTCGTATCCGTTCCAGAAGTGCTTGTCCGATAATAACCTCTGTGTGATTTATCCAAAGCCGTGCCTTTACGGAAGGCGGCGGCGGGCAAGAACACAGCACCGGCTTGTTCTAATTGCTGCCACTGGGCGAGTGTAAAGGTTTGGTATTGCGCGTAATCATAAGTAGCATTACTATCGTCATCGTCATTAGTTGTAGTAAATGTACCGGATTTGAACGTGATACCCGTTGGGCAAGTCCAATCATCAGGCAAGATGATAACTCCGTTGGCATATTTTGAACCATCATCATTTAGATAGATGCGGGCGACGCCATACTTGCTGGCTGCATCCGTACGGTCGTTAAACAGGTAATCAAACTCGTCTTTGGTTGGAGTACTCCATGTGTTTGCTGCATAGTCTCCAATGGCATTTGTTCCCCAATCTACGAAACTGCCGTTGTAATCGTTAGTAGTTGTAGAACTGCTAACGCCAAAGGCTGTATTGGAGTTGTTGGTACTCCAGCCGAAGAGGTCAATCTTGTCGGCAAGTGCAGAATTGCTGACATTGGCATCGCCAAGGATATCGTATTGGTGCTCGGCAAACGACCACTTCTTGGTTGATTGGGTATATTGCAGGTTACCAGGTGCAAATATCACTTTCTTGGATGCTGATACTGAGAATACAGCTGTTGCTGATACTGAGGTCTTGGTAATTTGCAATAGACGCACCGAGTATCCTTCATAGCGAACATCTTCTTTCGTTATAACACCATTACTGCAAACCCGTAACATATATGCTTTGTCAGTGCTACTGGGAGTACATGTTCGATAATAACCTCTGTGCGGATTAGACACAGTCGTACCATTTCGGTAGGAGGCAGCAGGTAAGAACACTGCACCAGCTTGTTCCAATTGCAACCATTGTGCATGTGTAAAGGTTTGGTATTGCGCATAATCATAAGTAGCGTTGCTATCGTCATTATCATTAGTTGTAGTAAATGTGCCAGACTTGAACGTGATACCCGTAGGGCACTCCCAATCGTCAGGTAAGATAATGACGCCATTGGCGTATTCCGAACCATCATCATTCAGTTGGATGCGGGCGACGCCATATTTGTTGGCTGCATCTGTACGGGTGTTAAGCAGATAATCCCATTGGTATTTGGTCGGTGTACGCCATGTGTTTGCAGCGTCGTCACCAATCGTATTCATTCCCCAATCAACGAAATCGCTACGGTACAAGGTTTTATCTGTAGAATTGCTAGCACCAAAGGCTGTTGTAGCGTTGTTTGTACTCCATCCGAATAGGTCAATCTTATCGGCAAGCGCAGAACCGCTGACATTGGCAGTACCAATGATGTCGTATTGGTGTTCGGCAAATGTCCATTTCTTGGTGGATTGAGTATATTGCAGGTTACCTGGTGCGAAGACCGCTCTTGCGGTTGGAGAGACAGAGAAGGTCACTGTTGTGGTATAGGCAGTGACGGTAACATTGCCTGCAGGCATTGTGAAGGTGTATGTGCCGGTATCTGTGAGTTTTGTGGTTATCGCAGTAGAGCCACTTTTCACAATGAGCGCTTTGATGCGATAGCCGGCTGTTGTTGTCGCCTTGATAGTTACCGTTTCTCCTATGGTGCCAGTCGTCTTGTCGGCAATGAGAGTGCCGTTATCCGGATTCGTGCAGGTGATGGTATAGTTGAGTGCTTTGAATGTTGCTGTTACTGTCACATCACCATCTGGCATGGCAAAGGTGCGTTTGTTTTTGCTAACGTAAGTGGTTGTAATCTCAGTTGTTCCTTGCATTACCTTAACCGATTCCAACTCGTAGCCGGTAGATGGGGAAGTAGTGATGGTTACCGTTCCCGTCATGGCACAGGTCGTCTTATCAACGGAGAGTGTGCCATTGGTTGGCGTATTGCAAGTGATAGAGTAAGGAACAGAGTATATTGCCGAGATGGTTACATCTCCTGCAGGCATAACAAAGGTGTAAGTGTTTGTGCCGGCAGCGGTGGTCCTTATTTCTTTTGTACCTTGTAGAACTTTGAGGGACTGTAATGCATAACCGGAGGTGGGTGTGGCAGTGATAGTTACTACATCGTATCTCTCGGCAGTCGTCTTGTCGGCAGAGAGCGTTCCATTGGTTGGAGTGGTACATGTAATAGAGAAGTCCTGTCGTTCCTGAACAAGACCTGTCTGTACAAGACGGACACTTGCACCATAATATTTATCCATACTCTCTCCGCAAACTGTAGACTCATCAAAAGAGGATGAAGAACTTATCTGTATAAGATAAGCCTTTGTCGAATTTTCTGTGCTCAGCCAATAGTAACCCCGGCTACCAATGTCTGAATATGAATTAGATCCACTTATTTTACCTGCATTGGGGAGGAATACCGCACCGGCAGCCTCCATTTGTTTCCATTGGTCAATATCATAAACATTGTTGCTATAGGATGAATTGTCCCAATATTTAAAGGTAATACCCGATGGTGCATTCCATACATCTGGAAGTATGATAAGCCCTTTTATACCATTGACAGTGGCAATACCACAGCGTTGTTGGCTTTCTGTGCGTGTTCTTGTAAGGTATTGCCATTCTTCTTGAGAGAGAGTACGCCAGGTGTTAGCAGAATAAGAGCCAATTGTATTCTTACCCCAATCGGTGAATGAAGAATAATCACTATTGGTGGTACTAATTAGTGCTGGATTTTCACCTGTTCCCCATCCAAATAAATCTATATAAGTATCTGAATATTTATATTTTCTTTGTGAATTATCTTTCCCAATATAGTCGTACTGATTTTTTGCGAAGCGCCATATTCCTTGTCTCATTTGGTATTGTAGGTTACCACGAGAGAATATCACCGTTTGGGTAGCACTTATCGAGAAATAGTAGGCGTAGGTGGCAGATATTGTGACATCGCTCGCCGGCATGGTAAACGTGTAAGTATCAGTTCCTGCTGCAGTAGCCGTTACAATGGAGCCATCTGACTTGACGACAGTAAGGATTTGTAGTTTCGTGCCTGAGTTCGGTGTAGCCGTGATAGTCACTGTCCCATTCTCTTCACAGACCGTCTTGTCGGTAGTGAGTGCGCCATTCGTTGGCGTGTTGCAGGTGATAGTATAGATACGAATATAGGTTACTGAGATAGTTACATTGCCTGCAGGCATGGTGAAGGTGTATTGGTTTGAACCTATAGAAGTGGTGGTAATCTCTGTATCCCCTTGCATTACTTTGAGGAACTGTAACTCGTAGCTTGTTGCAGGAGTGGCGGTGAAAGTTACTGTTTCGCCCGAGAAACTTGTCGTCTTGTCAGCAGTGAGCGTCCCACCTGTTGGCGTATTGCAAGTGATAGAGTAAGGAACAGAGTATATTGCCGAGATGGTTACATCTCCTGCAGGCATAACAAAGGTATATTTGTTTAGGCCTATGGATGTCGTAGGTACCTCGGTGGTTCCGTTCATTACCTTGACGGATTGTGGCGCATAACCTGCATTAGGTGTGGCGGTGATAGTTACCACGTCATTGGCTTCAGCAATAGCCCTATTGGTAGTTAGAGAGCCGTTAGATGGTGTGTCACAGGTAATAGTGTATAGATACTGAGGGTTTTGGGCAAGACGAACGGATATCCCTCCCCAGCGATCCACATTATCACTGTAATGAATATAACTGCGACCAAAAAAGACACATCCCCGATCATAGGATCGACTTATAGTTTTCTCATCAGATGCATAACATCCATACAACTGCACCATATCTGTTTCCTCAGTGTATGTCGTATCCACTACATTATTGTTTACTATGTAATGCATAGAATATGTTCTACAACCTGCTGCAGGTAAAAATACAGCACCTGTTTGTTCTAACTCTTGCCACTGGGCGATGGTGTACACATTATTCGTATAGTATGTACTAGATCCCAAGCCTAGAGAGATCGTAATATTATCTGGCTTTTTCCAATCATCGGGTAGAAGGATAATCCCTTTTATATTATTGACAGTAGCAGCGCCATAGAGACTATCTGCATTGGTGCGTTGTTCTAATAAATATCGCCATTCTTGTCTTGTAAGTGTACGCCATGTGTTACCATCGCCTATATTCTTACCCCAATCAATAAAATCCCCCAAAAAATCTCCCTCACGAGATAAACCTGTTCCAAAATTGGATGTCGATGTACTATAACATAGTAGGTCGATGGTGTCAGCAAGAGCTTGAGCATTGTTAATAATATTAGCAGCACCGAGGTAATCATACTGATGGTCAGCAAAACGCCAAGTTTGGGAGGAATGTATATATTGCAAGTTACCCTGTGCAAAAAGTACCGCCGTCTTTTTAGTAATTGAGAAAGTGAAGTTTTGCAATGTTGCAGAGATGGTAACATTACCGGCGGGCATGGTGAATGTATATTTATTCGAGCCAATTGATGTAGTGGGTATCTCGATGTTGTCTTGTAAGACTTGCAATGATAGGAACCTATATCCGGCGTTTATTGCGACCGTGATAGTTACCGTTTCATTTATTGTACTTGTCGTCTTGTCAGTAGTGAGCGTTCCACCTGTTAGCGTGTTGCAAGTGATGGTATATGTCTGCAATTCGCATGTTGCTGAGATAGTAACATCGTCAGCAGGCATGGTGAAGGTGTATTGGTTTGCAGTAGAGGTGGCAGTTGGGGTGATTGTCGAGCCATTGGCTGCGGTGATGGTGATGTTGGTGACTGTATATCCGGTCTCTGGTGTTATGGTGAAGGTTACCGTCTGTCCTTCTTTTGCAGAAGTTCTTTCTGCAGAGATAGTGCCATGGTTTACTGAAGCGCAGGTGATTGTATAGATATTGCTTACATCTTGCACTAAACGAACACTTTGCCCTGAGTACTGATTGCAGACGATCTTCGGATAGAGGAAACTATCGAAGAAGTTGAGGGCGTACGCGTTGCTCGTGAGGAACACCGTACTAGACCAATAGTAGCCGCACGACTGAACACTGTACACACTCGTACCACTGCGGTCGCCCGCAGCAGGCAAAAAGACAGCGCCGGCTGATTCCATCTTCGACCACTGCGTTGTGGAGTAGACATTGTTAGTATACGCAGCCGTACCTGCATTGAAAGTAAGACCACTTGGGAGTGACCAACTATCGGGCAGCAAGATAAGTCCTATTGTTCCATTGACTGTGGCAAAGCCATAGAGACTACTTGCGTTGGTGCGGCTATAGAACAAATAATGCCATTCACCAGCACTCAAGGTACGCCATGTGTTTGCAGCATCATAACCGATAGTGTTCTTGCCCCAATCGACAAAGGTACCGGTGTAGTCATTGCCCTTTTCAGAGGTGCTGATACCCCATGGGGTGGCGGTGTTGGTGGTACTCCAACCGAAAAGGTCGATATGGTCGGTGAGAGCCCCATTGCTGATATTAGCATCACCGATATAATCGTATTGGTGTGGGGCAAAAGACCAACGGTAGTTGCCGCTCTTGACACCTGTACATTGTAGGTTGCCAGGAGAGAACGCTACATAGCGACAATCACCTACTGAGAAATACTCATATCGTTTAGGGAATGCATCAAAGGTGATACTATCTACCTCTGCGATAGGTAGGTAATAGACGCCTGTCTCGGTGCGCACTACTATCTGTGCGGAGAGTAAGAGGGTTGAGAATAGGGCTATGATAGCGGTAAGAATTCTTTTCATAATCAGTGTGTTGTTTGTTGTTTCTTTCTTTGTATAAATACGATTAAGGCAACGAATGCGAGAACAAGTGGGACGGGGATATCTCCGATAGGTGCATCGGGTTCATCCCACGAACTTGGTCTCGACTTGCGTACCGTATTATGTGTTGCTAAGTTGGCATATTGATCGGCAAGGGTGTATACTGCTTGGTTATTGTTGATTGATTTCTTAAAGACATTATGTCCGGATAGGAAGGTATCAAAATAGATATCCGAAGGCGTGAAATAGGTATAGTCGTTCACTCTGGACTGCGAGGTAGAGTATATGGTAGGCGATTGGCTCTTGGATGCAGTGGAATAGGTACTTGTTGTGGAGTACCAATTGTAGTGAGTGAATGCATGTGTTTGCAGGGATGCCATCAAAAAGCATATCAATAGGATAGTATATCTCATAGGGCGTTTAGGGGATAAAGATAGGTTGTACTTGTGTCTGTGTGCCAGTCACTTGGATGATATACACGCTACTCGGCAGTGTGAGGTGCATAGTGCTTTGCTGTACTGCATGGTCAGAGACAAGATGTCCTACCGCATCATATATGCGTACGACGGCATTGTTTGGCAGTTCGTAGAGGGTAAGTCCGTCTTTGGTGACCGTAAATATGAGTCCACTACCATCGGTATTGGTTATGTTGGTAGGCGTCTGTGCAGCAGCCACGCAGGAGATAGTAAAACGGGTGTTGTTCTCTTTCTCCGTAGGGGTGAAGGTGTAGTCTTCCTCGAATAGGTTTGTCGTGATACCCTCTACATTATCATAGAGATACAAGGCAGTAAAGTGGTCGTTGTCTTTGAGGTCAAGTGCCGAGAAAGTGAGTTGTTCTAACTGACTGACCTTATATCCAACAGGTATCGGTGTCTGCGCCAACATGGGCGAGGTGGCGTTGTATGCCAGTTTGGTTGAGCCTAATAAGGTATATACCCTTAATTCACGATTGTCATCCCACTTGGCAAGGTCGGCATTGAACTCGTAGGTATCGTCAAAAGCGTCTCCAAGGAGTATCTCGGTCTTATCGTAGAGATTATCAGTGGAGAGAGAAAGACCTATCGAATACTCTTTGCTTTTAGCAACAGAAGCAGGCGCCCGCAATGCTTGTTGAGCCGTAGTGAACGAGAGTGTGCAGTCCGTACGACTCTGTACAAAGAACGCATGGAAAGGCAGTATCTCAAAATCAGCGGCTTTGACTTGCTCATACACACCGATATTAGACGGTAAGGTATAATATCGCAAGGTACCTTCGCCACTGATAGTACCCGCACCATCTACTGTGGTGTAGAACGGGTTACCGAGGAAGTTCCATCCATGGTCAGCCGCTGTCGTTTTTGTGCTAGTGTACTTATTGAGTGTAAGGTCGGCTTGGCTGGGAACGGAATAGGTTATCGGGATACGGAGGATAGTCGACTTGCGCTGCTGCGTACCCCATCGTTGAGGCTCTGCTGCGATGGTGTAACCGGTCTGCGCATCAAGACTGGTACCGCCAAAATAGAAGAAACCTTTGCCGTTATCGGCACGCTCTTGGCCATTGTAGGCATCGATATAATAGTCTTGGTCGAGGGTAGGCATAGAGCCTGTACCTGTGTTCTTTTCGCAGATATTGTAGAAGCGAATATCGGAGAGATTGACCACCCCTGGTGCGGCAAAAGTGTACATGTGTTCAGCATCGAGTTCGTAGTCGTAATAGACTTTGGCGAGGTTACCGTTTTTGTCTTTTATGGTCACGCCATCAGAGATGTACATCTGTGGGTACTTATCGTTCCGTGCATCGGCGCACAAGATAATGCTGTCCACTTGAATGTTTGCACTTATAGTTAGTTTAGCACCTGGGTTGACTGTGATATTTCCTTTCGTGGTAGCAGATGAGATAGTGAGAGGCGAACCCTCTACCACGACAATGTCCACTTTCTCATCGGGCATGCTGTTTGTGGCACTTGAGAGATACGGAATAATGCCCTCATAGAGACAGATGTTATTATTGCCGGTGGCGGCATCATCGTTCATCCAAAGAATCAGGATACTCTCACCTACATGGTCCTGTATATCCGGCATTGTAACGGTGAAGACACCCACCTCTTTGACGACCGTGGCATTCTTATATTCTGTGCCGCTTACATAGATGTAGGCATTGTCTGTGCCGTTGATATCCGAACCTTCGGCAGTTGTGAATACCGCACTGCTATTCTGCCACTGCAGCAGTTGCAGGCGTTGGGTGTGTTTTGGGAAGAAGACCTCCGTGGCACGCTCAATATTGGTACCACCCTTACGCCACACCTTCATATAATGGGCAGAGCCGGTTGAATTAGTGGAGAGATAGAGCCGCTCGAGATTGTCATCTACCTGCTTCTCGCCAATAATTGCGTGAGCAGAAGTCTTGTCAAGGGCTTGGATAACGGCATCCCGATAGTTCGCATCTACCACACGCGTATCAGTTGTATTCAACAACATCCGCTGGGTCTTATCAATCTCAAAGAGAGGCGTGGCTTGTCCATTTGGAGAATCATAGCGCACAGAGTCCTGCTTGACTGTCTGCGCAAAGGATGCCATCACTCCAGCAGTAAGGAGCAATAGGAATGTTAGGGTGGTTTTATTCATTTTGTTCATTGTTGTTGTGATGGGGAATAATAGCCCATCTTTATTTGCAATAAAATTGCGAGCAAAGGTAAGAACAAAAATTTGAATATGCAAGTTTTTTTTGGGGGGGGCTAAATTTAACATTTATTGGATATTTATATATAGTTTTTATGAGTCATTGGATTTTTTGTGGTTGAGGGGATGGTGAAAATCGTTGAGAAACCCTCATAAGAGTGTTACGTGCTAGGGTAATGCTAGGGATATGCTCCGGTAATGGTCTGGTTATACGCCCGAGATTTGTCCTACTGATGACCTACTGATGTCTTACTGATGCCCTACTGATGTGGGAGATTGGAGGCTTATATGATGGTTGGGTTGCTTTTGTATGCATGATGGTGATTCATAGTTGATTCGGTGAGGTTGCGGTGGAATTTTGATGAGATTATTTGGTGGCGTTGTATTTTTTCTCTACCTTTGCTCAAATTTTCATTACGACAAAACCTAATCGATTATGAATACGATAGAAGAAGCAGTAGCGGATTTCAAGGAAGGTAAGTTTGTTATTGTGGTAGATGACGAAGACCGTGAGAACGAAGGCGACTTCATTATTGCAGCAGAAAAGATAACACCCGAGAAGGTGAACTTTATGCTTCAGCATGGTCGTGGTGTGCTATGTGCGCCCTTGACGGAGGAGCGTTGCGCAGAGTTGGAACTGACGCACCAAGTGCAGAACAATACCTCGGTGTTGGGCACGCCCTTCACAGTGACGGTGGACAAGCTTGAGGGCTGTACGACAGGCGTATCGGCTCACGATAGAGCCGCTACTATCCGTGCGTTGGCCGACCCAAGTTCGACCGCAGCCACCTTTGGTAGACCAGGTCATATCAATCCGTTGTACGCCAAGTCGCGTGGTGTGCTTCGTCGCGCAGGGCATACGGAGGCAGCCATCGACCTTGCTCGTTTGGCGGGGTTGTATCCAGCCGCCGCATTGATTGAGATAATGAACGAAGATGGGACGATGGCACGCGTCCCGCAGTTGGAGAAAGTGGCGGAAGAGTACCATTTGTGCCTGATATCTATTAAGGACCTTATTGCTTATCGGCTTCGTACGGAATCGCTGATAGAGAAGGGCGAGACGGTGTTCTTGCCGACAGAATACGGCGATTTTATGCTGACACCTTTCCGGCAGTTGTCGAACGGGTTGGAGCATATCGCCTTGGTGAAAGGTAGTTGGGAGCCCGATGAACCGGTGCTTTGCCGTGTGCACTCGTCGTGTATGACGGGTGATATCTTTGCCTCGAAGCGTTGCGAGTGCGGCGAGCAGTTGCATAAGGCCATGCAGATGATTGAGCAGGCTGGGAAAGGTATCCTCGTTTATATGAACCAAGAGGGTAGGGGTATCGGTCTGATGAACAAGATCAAGGCGTATAAGTTGCAAGAAGAAGGCGACGACACCGTGGAGGCGAACATACATCTTGGCTTTGAGCCCGACGAACGGGACTATGGCATTGGCGCACAGATACTTCGCACGATGGGCGCGCAGAAGTTGCGACTCATGACGAATAACCCCGTGAAGCGCATCGGGTTGGAGAGTTACGGCATAGAGATTGTGGAGAATGTACCCTTGGAGATCACGCCGAACCCGTATAACGAGCGATATATGCGCACGAAGAAAGAGAAGATGCACCATAACTTGAAGCTTGTTTAGTCGCAATGCAGATACAGCGAAAGCCTGAATGGCTGCGGATCAGTCGTGCCTCGCATGACCAATATGCGGAGGTGAGTCATTTGCTTGCAGGGCAAGGACTGCACACGATATGCCGGTCGGGCAAGTGTCCGAACATGGCAGAGTGCTGGAGTCGTGGTACGGCTACCTTTATGTTGCTCGGGGATGTCTGTACTCGTGGTTGTAAGTTCTGCGCCACGAAGACGGGTCGACCCTTGCCGCCTGACGAGGATGAGCCACGGCGATTGGCGGAATCGGTGCAATCGATGGGGCTTCGGCATGTGGTGCTGACCTCAGTCACGCGCGATGACCTGTCGGACCAAGGGGCAGGGCATTGGCGGAAGTGCATTGAGGCTATCCGAGAGATGTGTCCGACGGTCACGATAGAGGCGTTGATACCGGATATGTCGGGCGAGGAAGCGTTGATAGAAGAGATACTGAAGGCGCAACCGGATGTGTTGGCGCATAACATAGAGACCGTGGAGCGACTGACGCCGGTGGTGCGTACGAAGGCTACCTATCGGACGAGTCTGCGGACTCTGGAGGTTGCCCATCGGTTGGGTGCTCGCACAAAGACGAGTATCATGTTGGGTTTGGGCGAGAATAAAGAGGAAGTGCTGCAGGCGATGGACGATGCAAGGCAGGTGGGCGTGAGCGTGTTTACTTTGGGACAGTATCTGCAGCCGTCGAAGAACCATTATGCCGTGCAGGAATATGTGACGCCGGCGATGTTTGCTGAATACAAACGAATAGGGTTGGAGAAAGGGTTTGAGTTCGTGGTGAGTGGTCCGCTGGTGCGGTCGAGTTACCATGCGGAGGAGGCGATGGGGTAGTTGAGGGTTTAGAGTTGAGCGTTTAGAGTGGTTTAGAGTTAGGAGTTATTAGTAGTTGGTGCGGGTAAGGGAGTCCTTTTGGTAAAGGGATAATGATTTGGCACAATAGTTGCAATAGTTTATTTGAAGTTATACATTT
>CAYNMA010000082.1:0-11632 GCA_964398075.1 uncultured Bacteroides sp.
ATTCAGACGGGCATAAACGAGATTTTGCAGCTTCTATATTTGTTAGAAGTTTAGAAATAGTAGTAGATGATATTATAGAAAATAATACTAGATTTAAGTTTCCAGGAATTGGAACAACTTAGGCATATTTGCAAATGAAGAGGACTACGGGCTCTGCTTTTAAGCATGCCTTTAAACACGGTAAGTGGAGAGCAGTCGATTTCATTAAATCTTACTTTACTGGGTATCAACTGTCATTAGTAATGGAAAGTTTAAAAAGACCTATAAGAGAAAAACTAGTATATCTTTCCAAAAATAAAACAAAGAAACTAACAGAATACACTAATCAAGGAAAATAGTACTAATTATGAAGTAGAAGACTATCAGTGATTATTATGAATAGATTTATGCAGAATTTCCAACAGTACCTAAAAGTGATATTAAAAGAATTTTGCAATATGGATATAAAAGTCTATACTTAGCTAACAGCTATGGCTGTGATGTTGTTTTGGAACGAGGCAATTTTTGGTTTTACTGTGGGAGATTATTTAAAAGTGCATTAGATCACTTCAACTACTACAAAAAGAAGCTAAAACTCAAGCTTAGAGTTCTTTATAAGAGGAATGCTATCCCTTGGGACGGCTATTACTACTTTTCTTTGCATTAGGCAGCGTATGATCGATATAAATCCCAAATAAACAAAAAAGGAAGGCCCCGAAAAAAGTTTGAATTTCATAATATAGTACTTAGAAAAATTTATGAAGAATGTTTAGTAGAAGATACCTGGAGTGTAGCCATCTTTAAAATTCCAATGATTAGTGAAATTGGACTTAGTAAATTTTATCCAGAACTTATTACTGATAAAGTAGAATTAGTTTTAGAGAAGCCCACTACTAAAATGCGAGACATTTTAACTTCTAATTACGATTATTAGATTATTAAAAACAGAAAATATAAAAAATAATGGCACAATCAAGAGTTCAAGCTAAGAATTCCTTTGGAGAAGGCCTCATAATGGATTTCTCTCCAGATAATACTTAGGCTAATGTATTAAGTAATGCTTTAAATGCCACTTTACTTACCTATAATGGTAATGAGATGAATCTACAGAATGACATGGGTAACGGTCGCGTAGAAACTGCCTTTTTACCCACGGGTTACATGCCTGTAGGAACCTGTGAATTGGGAGGAGTTATTTATGTTGTCTCTTATAATCCACAAAAAGATTTATGTCAGATAGGCAGTTTTCCGTCTCCTGAAAGAAATATTGAATAGGATGAACTAAATCAGGCCAGTATTAGCCCTATTACAAACGATATGTTTTAGGATGGTTATGATAAAAATAAATATGAAGGAAACTTAAAAACTACTGCTGTTAAAGTTCTTATTAGAAATGATTCTTTAAATCCTGGAGATAAGTATATTATTACTACTGCAGAAGAGTCCTTAGAGGAGAACTTATCATGCCTTTCTGGATTAGAATCTACAGATGCGAGAAAAATTTTAAAACTAACTGTAGTTTCTATTGAAGATTCTGGTAAAATTACCAGATTAAATACTAGAAATTATAAGATTACTTTAGGCAGTAAAGATTATTAGTATTTATTGTCTACTGCTGGGGATGGTGAACTTAAAGGAAATGGGACTGATTTAGATGCTTATCGAAAAATGGTGACTTCTAATTATAATGTCTTTAGTTCTAAAGTTTCTGGTAAATTAGCAATTTTAGCAGAATTAGAAACAATTTCAGGATTTTCTGCCGCGCATAGAGTAGTCACTACAGAAGAAAATGAAGCACTAACTTATGAAATATATTTGGATTATTCTTGGGAATCTGATGACTCTTCTATTTATCCAGAGTATATTACAGTCACAGGGTGGAATTGGCTTACTCCTGATGGAGAAGCCTTAGGAGATACTTATACCTTAGGTACCTATACACTAAGTGAAAAAGATACTCAGTTTATTAATAGTATTGATTATACTACGGAGTTATTGCCAGATTACTCAAAAAACGAAACTACAAGCAAAAATCAACTCACTCCTACACTTTCTTCAGAAATCACATTGCCTTAGGTAATTAAAGACGATTAGTCTTATTTTTATCACCAATTATCTGACACCATACATACTCCAACCTTAGATTTTAAATGGGAAGATGTTACTTATTTGTATTCCTCCTATGATAAAGACGGAGTAAGGACTATTCATTATACTACAGATGGTACAACTTAGTAGACAATGACAGTAGAAGAAGATGCTATTGAGGAATTGGATGTTGCTTACAAATTGGGCCTTTCAAATTCAGTTAGAATTTGTAAGTTTACTGTTCCTGCTACTATGGGAGGGCTAGATTATAGCTTGCCTTTTAAATTGCAATATACTATAACTCCTGCAATGAAATTTGGACTACTTCCTCAGTTAGCAGTTACTAACGAAATTGACTTTTCTAAAATAGGTAGCCATACCACGAATTTAGAAGGAGTTAAATACTATGTTACTCAAGATGTATTAACTCTTGCAGTATCTTCTGAAATATATGAAGAAACCAATCATAGAGTAACTGCGGTAGGATTAGAATTTTATGACCTTAATGGATTCTGTGGCTCATTGTCTGTAAATAACAGAGAAAGTTATTCAGGAACCATAACATGGTCAATTCCTTTATCATCTACAAGTACAATTACTAAAGCATTAGACCTTACTAAATTTTAGGGGTCGGATAAGTATTATCATAATTTAAGTACTGAATATACAGCTAAAGCTACAAATACCCTTGGAGAGGAAATTCCCGCATCAGGAATGCCTTTAAAAGATTACCCAGATGATGCTGTAGACAAAGAAAGAAATGACTGTGGGTACCTTTATTATGGAATGCTTTATGGAGTAAAAGTTATTTATGCTTATTCTGCTTTAGATGCTATTACTCAAAGTCCTACTGGCGACCCTGAATTAATTAGTAAAGGCTTTTGGCTATACACTACTGGAGAGTTTAATGATTTATACTACACCCAGGATGATTTTAGAACTATTGTTCCAGAAATTCCATTGATTTATTCTTATGAATTACAAGATAAGACTACAAAGTCTACACCTACATTAAAAGAAGATACTAGAAAATATCTGCATAAATTAATCAATCTTGGAGACGAGGAAGAGGATAAAGAATTAACTACAACAGTTACATATTCTGGAGATATGGATTTAACTGTTAAAATTGGAATAGCCTCAGGAGGAGTGTATAGTTTGATTAACTACGATAAAGATTTTAAAAATTATAGTAAAAAATTAGAACTAGGCAATCCTAAGATTCATATAGGATTACTAAGTCCTTATGAAAATGCTAAGAAATTCTCAGTAATAGAAGCTGCCCAAGAAAACGATTCTAGTGATGAGTCGGAAGTTACATATTATTCAGGAACTTCCGATGAATAGTAGTTTGTTATAAAAGAGGCAGACCCAAAGGATGGAACTAAATCATTAACTTTAGACCTAGATGGATATTCTGCTAAAGCTTAGCTATAGTTAAATTTACCTATGGAGTTTAAAATAACTCCCACCTCTTATAAATAGGAAGTAATCGAAGCTACAGTACTCACCCCAATATTATACAGCAACTCGGGCAAGATTTAGGATTTTAACTATGATGATGTAGGTGGAAAAGAAATGTTTAAGACTGCATTGTGTTATAATGGAAATGACTCTGCTGAAGATGCCCATAATGGTGATGCAGGATGGACATCTGATGAGCATTGGCTAAAAATTGATATTACTGACAAGGAGCATTATTTCTATACTGATTTGAAGGAATATGATAAAGGAGTGCATTTAGATCTTATGAGCGGAGATCCTGAATTAGTTAGTTATTATAATTCCCTAGGTTCTAGATAGCCTTTTACATTATTTACTGTACAAGTTCCCAAAACAGTTAAAAGTACAGATGCAATTGATGATGATGATGAGACTGATCCTTATAAATTAGAAGGAATAAAATACGAAGCTGATTATCATAGTAATATTTGTGCTACAGGCAATGATGGAAAACATAATTTTAATTTTGACTCCTTAAAGTCTGGGTATGCCGTCCAGCAACGCTAGACTCGTAAATCAGATAATCCTTGCATATTTTATGCAGGATTTAAAGATCGTCCCTACATTCCTGCTTATATTACCCCGGGGATTGCTAATGGAGAATATGGAGTCTATATGTCTTCTTCAGGGGGGCCCTCTGAAAAAATTACAATAATGGGCACCTTTACACCCAGCTAGTTAGAAGCTATACCTTATACTTGCAAGACTTATGCTACATTATCCGAATCTTTTTACCCACAGTATTTAAACACATTAAAATAGATGTTAACTGTTAATTCTGATGAATCAAATATTGAAGTAAAGACTTTTGAATATAATAAAAATGATCTTAAAGATTATTAGTTAGTATCTTATCTTACTGGGTGGATTGAAGGAGCTGAACAATTAGCATCTAATGCTAAATATTTAGTTACGTTTAATGGAGCTCAATATGCTCAAATTGTAAGTGCAACCATAGATCGTTTGGGGGAGGAGTTATCTAAGGACGATCCTAATGTTAGCGTTATATTTAATACTGATGCTTTAGGGAGCGAAGCAACTTCTTTAGCCCCCATAACATCTATTACTTATAATATAACTAATGAACATGATTTAATTGATGATTATGCTAGTCCGGCTTAGATGGTATATACTAAATATAGTAATGGTTGTTCAAGCAAATATGGCTTTACTCCTTCTGATATGACAAGTACCCTATAGGAATTTCACACTTCTATCGACGAGTCTTGTTTCTATGTACAAACTGACAATTTAGAGTTATAGCAATTAAATAGCTCTACCTGTTATACAGATGCTGAAGGAAATCTTTGTATAAATCAAGAAAAGATTACTTACAAGTTTATAAGTTCTTCAATAAGGTATGCTTTAGGGGATTTAGCAATTAGGGGAAATCTATTTGTAGGAACCAATATGGTGATAGAAGATTTTATTTGGGATCCTTCTAATGATAAGCACCATTTCTAGTTTGCAGCCACCTCTAAATTAAACCCTGTAGCCGGAACTTATGCCTATTAGCTGGATAATGAAGATAAACACTCAGATGCAGGAGTATATGCCAGAAAATATTATATAGGGCCATCATTCCAATGAAATTTACATATAATGACACACCAATTACTTGGGATCCAGTGTTAAAGAAGGAAATAAGCTTTAATGCTGCTTATAAAGTGGTTCCAACAAAAGGTAATATGGCATGGGAGTATAATCCTTTCCACAATTACCGATTAGATTAGGATATGTACGAATATGATGGAGAATATTATACATTAGATTAGATTAAAAAAATGTTCCCATAGCAAGAGATTACGGAAACTCTTCCAGACGGAGTAACATGTTACTAGGCGGGAGAATTAGTTGATTTTATAACAGATCAACTTAGTTTTGACATTAACCATCCTGTTACTATTAGCCCTTCATATTCTTATGATGGTTCTGTAGATTTGGTTATTAATGATGGTAAAAACCCGCCTAGATTAATTAACTCCCGCTTTAGTGTAGAAGATTTAAATACTTATAGAGTTATTGATAGAAAAGGAAATAATGATACTAATATTTATGATAGAGGAGACCAATTTGATGTTGATACTTCCCTATATAAGAAAGTAAATAAAATTCCTAAAGTAACTTTTAATGGTACTTAGTCTGGAGGTTCCTTACCTATTGGTAATTACCATTTCTATTTTAAATTGGCAGATGCGGATGGCAACGAAACTGATTTTATTGCAGAATCTGGATTAGTTAGTATATTTAAAGGAGTTACTTCTCCTTATTCAGTAAGTACTGGGCAGAAAAATGAATCTAGTTTAAAATGTGCTAGTTTTACTATTTCTAATATAGATGCAGGTTATTAGTACCTTCATGTATATTATTCGCGTTCTACAGCTGAAGGAGGGGAAAGCTTTGTAACTAATGCAATAAAAATTAATTAGGATTTCTTAGTAAATTCCTCTAATACTTGTAATATTTTAGTAACTGGGGCAGAAGATACTACAGAAATACCTCTTACTGATATAAATCTGGATTATAATATTGTATAGTCTGCAAAGAGTCAGGCTATTTGCCAGAATATGTTATTCTTAGCTAATGTTAAGAAAACAGAACCTAATGCTACAGAACTACAAGATTTAGCTCTTCGATTCTACCCATTTCTAAAGCTTAAAAATTATAACGTATCTGAAGATTAGAATTATAGTGTAGCATCTTCTGAAAAAGGATACTTAGATGCTAAGTACATTTATAATTATACTGGGTATTGGGACAGTGATTTATATAGACTGGGGATTGTGTACATTTTAAAGGATGGAAGCACTACTAGTGTTTATAATATTAGAGGCAGAGAAAAAGTAAAAACATTTAATGAATATGATCATTCTGATAATGTTGCTTCCGCTGCATATACTCAAGTCCCCCTATATAAAGAAGAAAATGGAGTAAAGGCTCGACAGTACATTAATTATAATGAACAAACTTATTATATAGTAAGGGATAATGAAGACCAAATTAATTCGAAGTCTTTGGGTCTTTATGAGAATGTAAAGGGAGTTGTATCCCTAGATTCTTCTCTTGATACAAATGCAATTTTAGGATTTGATATTAGAGCAGATGAAGAAACTATCACAGAATTAAAGAAGTATGTAAAAGGATTCTTCTTTGTAAGACAACGTAGACTGCCATTAACACTATGCTAGGGAATTACAATAGGTATTGAAAAGAACTCAAGGCTTCCTGCAATTCCCACTGTAGGGGGAGTTACTGATATTACTTATGATAATACTTATGTAACTACTCGAGACACAGACCCCAATGAAGTGCACTACTTACTTGAAGGCTTTTTAGGCAGATACACTTATAAACTAAAGGCTAAGCATGCTGGTTTCTGGAGTAAAGTTTTTAAAGCCTTTACAATAGTATCACTAGTAGCTGCGGCCCTTGTAACTGCTTATTTCACAGGAGGAGCCTCTTTATTTGCTGCAGGAGGATTGTTAGCAGGCACTTTAGGAACCACTGTCCTTGTTGCTGGAATTACCTTAGGAGCGGGCATTGTCACTACAGCAGTTGTTGCAGGAGCTTAGGAAATTAGTTTAAGTGCTTAGAGGGCTCGAAATAAAACGGAAGCAGCCAAACCTTTTAGAGGAAGAAATGAATCTATTCCTAAGGGATATGTAAGAGCGGAAGTTGATGAAAGTAGAAAACTCGATGCTAGTTATTAGCAAAGAATAATCTTAACTGATGACGATGACTGCTCTATTGAAGCCATGTATGTACCTGAATATACTGTAAATGCTGGTAAATATAACCAATTATTTAACGGAGATGAATTCCAGGTACAATATGCTAATTCTCAACCAATAACTAACTATACTAATATTGGTTATTTTGAAAATAATGGAGGAAGGCACTTCTATATCTCAGGATACCAAGATTATGATAATAAAAAACGAAAACAAACAGTTAACCTTTTAGGGGTACCTGATGGTATTGCAGTTGTTGGCCTAAAGAATGTTAAATTCAGATCTAAAGCAGGTGATGCCAGTTCTGCTAATAGATTCCAATGTGTAAAATATAACTATAAGGATGAGCAGCTTAATACTGATTCTGATATAGTTAGGGGTAACTACAGCCCGTATGTAGCAATGGTTGGGTTTAGTGGCCCAGCTGCTTCTATTTTAAATATTAAAATCCCTGGATACAAAGAATCTAACTTAGATGAGTATATCAAGATGAGAATTGCAGATAATTCCGAATATTCTGCAATTTCTGATAGATTTGATATATCCAACTGCATGATTAGTAATACTACTAATCTAGTTGAAGACACTACTACAAAGGTTTCAGTATTCCAAACTGATTGTTATAGAGGGGATTGTTATATTTGTCAATATACACAAAGAGTTAATCGTAATTTTAATGATGATACTCTTCCTTACAATGACACGATAGTAGATCCAAAATCTTGGAGAAACTATGATGCTACAGATTCTACTACCTTAGAAAAAGTTAATGTAGGGGATCTAAATGCAGTTGAATTGGGGATGTGGGTTACTTTCAGGGTACGTTCTAATTACAATTTAAATATTAGAACTGAAGACGGCTCACAGGCTACAGAAAAATCTGCATGTGGCCATGCTCGTAGTTATTATCCTAGAATGGCAATGACCACCGACGGCTCTTACAAAATTTCAGATTCTTAGGTATATAATCTAGGATTTAGTAAGTCTTTAAGCGATAGATACCATTTTGGAATTCCTGATGTTCCTTATATTAAGGATTGGTATGGAACCCGTATCATGTATTCAGATATTAATATTACAGACGGGTTTAAAAATGGATTTAGAACATTTAGATCTACAGCTTATCAAGACTATACAAGGGAATATGGGAGCATTACTAAGATAGTAGAGCTTCAAGGTAATTTAATTGTTGTATTTGAACATGGTGTAGGATTTTTAGAGGTTAACGAAAAAGCTGTTGCGGCTCAATCTGCTTCTGGAAATGCTTATATAACTACTAATAATGTTCTCCCCGAAAAAATTACAGTAATATCTGATGCAGTAGGTAGCTAGTGGGCAGATAGTGTTATTAAAGTTCCTGCTACTTTAGGTTCTCAGTCTTCGGTGATATTTGGAGTAGATACAGTTGCTAAAAAGATTTGGGCTTGCACGGGATCGTCTGTAAAATGTATTTCTGACTTTAAAGTACAAGAATTCCTTAATAATAACATAACTTTAGGGGAAAGAGATACTAATGTTATCTTAGGTACTAGAAATGTTAAATCATTTTATAATGCCTTTAAATAGGACGTCATGTTTACCTTCTACGATTATCTAGATGGTTTTGAAGAGAGAGCTTGGAATTTGTGTTACAATATGACTCTGGAGAAATTTATTACTTTCTATTCATGGATTCCTGCCTTTATGGAAAACATTGACAATATTCCATTCTCTTTTGATCGTGAAGTACTTAAAAAAATAAGTAAATTAGGCATCAGTAAAGAGGGATCTGATTTTGCAGATGGTATAGTATTAAGTAATAATATTCTTGCAGGGGATAGCCCGCAAATTGGCAAATTAAGTTTAGCTAATAGAGTTATTCCTCTCGAAGGTTAGGATAACATCAAAGTAACTATTAAATATGAAGTAGTTAGAGATAATCAAGGAAATTATAAACTTTTTGACATAGCTAATATTGATGGGGAATCTTGGCTAGTATTTAAAGAGCCTAAATTAACTCAAGTATACACTAGAGACGAAAGCAACAATGAATATCCAGTAACAATTAAATATAAGTAGGGAGAAAGTGACTTGGAGTCACCTGTATATATACTAAATGGGGAGCTTTCTGGTGTTTCTGATTTAAATGCTGAATTATATTATCGTAACTGGGCTGGACATAGTTACTCTGACTGGCCTTCCTACAGTAATCAGCCTAATTATACAAGTGAAGAAAAGGAGGAGTATACTTGGAAATCTAGAGACGTGATTAATTAGGATGTTTCTACATATCAAGAAAGTATGAAAGAGACTCTTAATAAAATTGTAGAGAAGGATTTGCCTTTTTATAAAGATCGCTCTGGAAGAAGATTAATGCTTCCTGAAGCCGACAGAATTAATGAAGACACTTTAGTAAGATATGTAAACATTCGGGCAACTATCTATATAAAGTTTGATGGTAGTGAGTCTATGTATGATAGATACAAAGCTGCCTATGGTGATAACTCTGAAGAAGATACAGATTTAGGAGTAAATTGTGGATATTATGAATCTGCAGTAGCTATTACTACTAAATGGAATATGTAGTTCTTAACTTCTGATTTCTGGAAACATGGGTAGGCAGGATTAATTGATATTTGTGATGATATTAAGCCCACTGTCTGGTATGGTAAGCAGCACCCATTTGAATTTGAATGTGTTGTTGTAAATGATCCAGGAGTCCAAAAAGTATTCTAGAATCTTGAGTTGTTAGCTAATAAAGCAGAGCCTGAATCATTCCATTTTGAGATTGTTGGGGAATCTTATGATTTTGCTAAAGATAAATCTACAATGTTCTTTAGACAGGAAGCACGTAAGGCTCTATTACAGTATAATGGAGTTGATATTACTTATGATAGAAATTTCTTAAAAGTAACTCCAACATAGCATCCCAAATCTGCAGAATTAGTTTACAGGTATTATGAAAGGCAAGATAAGTTACAAGAAATCAAGGATACTTATCGTGGAACTGCTATTAATGATGCTACTTATAGTAAATTAAATGACTATAAATGTAATGATGTTTATACTTCTTGGGCTGTATTAACTCCTAATAAAGATTATCGTTCTTTGTCTGGTGCTGAGATTGTCTATTATAAGAATAGAAACGAGTATAGAATTTGGCAGCATTAGCCTGCAATAAATCTTGCAAATTTACCGCAAGATTCAGCTACATCGTTCCTTAGAGGGAATTGTCAATACTTAGAAGATAGATGGAGAGTTTCTATTAATCCATTACTTATCTGTTATAAAAATGAATATAATAGAACTGATGGAGCAACTGATTCTTTATTCCAATCTAAGTATTCTACTTGGTTCCCTGCATACAGTAATAAAAACACTAAGTTGCCTCCTATTACTATATTTAATACTTCTTTACCTCATAGCATTAAAGCTAGAGGAGATATTGAATATCCTGCAAATGATAGTACACTGGCTTCAGAAAATGCTTTGTACAACCTGTATGATACTTCAAAAATGCCAGTAGATACTACTAACTGGCTTAATGATCCAAGAATTTATAAAACTAATTTTGGAGAAGCATAGAATAGAAAAGAAGCTGCTCTGAGAGATAAATTTATGAAGGTAAGAGTGCGATATAGTGGAGAAGATTTAGCGATTATAGACGCATTATTAACTACTTATACATTAAGTTATGTTTAATAATAATATACAAAGGATCCTAAGTGCTAGATTAGGCACTTAGGTTCCTAAATTTTAGAATCCTGCAGGCCCTGTGCCTTTAACGGATGCTTAGATTTTGTGGCAAGACTTCGAAAAAGATGCTAAACTGTATCTTCCTGGTTATGACTCGTTTTCTGAGGAAGATAAAAAGGGCAAATTTAATATTTGGAAAGAATTTAAACAAAAATATCCAACAGCAATAATTCCTTGGGCTTGGGGTAATTCTTTTACTCCTAATAATGCAGACTGGCTTACTGACCCAGAATTACGAAAAGCTTTTAATCTTCCTGATTTGCCTTAGCAAAAACAGCCAGAAACAAAACAATTTAATAGTGACCCAAATTATAGTGCTTTTATAAAAGCTTCAGGAATTGATATAACTACTATTAAAGACACCACTTTATTAGGGTAGCAATTCAATGCTTGGAAGGAAGCGGGGAGCCCAGATAAATGGGAATTTGGAGCAAAAGAGAACTATGATGTTACTACTAAAATGCAGGTTAATAAAGATGTACAAAAAGTACTTTCTCCTGCTTTAAGTAGTATAGGCTCTGCATTTGGCGTTAGTAATCTCGGAGATAAAGTATCTAATACAATTAATACTTTTAATAATAGTATTGATCTTACTG
>CAYNMA010000083.1:0-11322 GCA_964398075.1 uncultured Bacteroides sp.
GCTGATCAGTATATGATCAGTATATGATCAGTATATGATCAGTATATGATCAGTATATGATCAGTACCTACAATTACCACAGAATTGCCAAAGGATCACCACAGGAACACCACAAAATTATGGAAAAATTTTATGAGAATCCTATTAGGGAAAACAAACCAAATTCCGTGTTTTATACAACATTAATCAAACCAATGAAAGTACTTATTGCAACCCAGAAGCCATTTGCACCCGTGGCTGTCGATGGCATCCGCCAAGTAATAGAGAAGGCTGGACACACCTTCTCCCTATTAGAAAAATACAATGACAAACAGCAATTGCTATCATCTGCCGCCGATGCCGATGCCATCATCGTACGCTCCGACATTGTTGACGCTGAAGTCTTCGATGCTGCTCCCAACCTTAAGATAATCGTTCGCGCAGGAGCTGGCTACGATAACATAGACCTCAACGCAGCAGCTGCCCACAATGTCGTTGTCATGAACACACCAGGACAAAACTCTAACGCAGTAGCTGAGCTAGCATTAGGCTTGATGGTCTATGCAGTTCGCAACTTCTACAACGGCACGAGCGGTACTGAACTCAAAGGAAAACGCTTGGGTATCCACGCCTTCGGCAATGTAGGACGCAATGTCGCTCGAATAGCTAAGGGATTTGGTATGGATATATATGCCTACGATGCCTTTTGCTCCGACGAAGCAATGACCTCCCTTGGAGTAACCCCTGTCCATTCACCTGAGGAACTCTACAAGACCTGCAACATAGTAAGTCTACACATTCCCGCTACCAACGAGACAAAAAACAGCATCAATCGTGCTTTGATTAGCCTTATGCCAAAAGACGCTCTGCTTGTCAACACAGCACGAAAAGAAGTGATTAACGAAACCGAACTCCTACAACTAATGCAGGAACGCACAGATATTAAGTACGTTACAGACATCATGCCCACAGCAGATACGCAGTTTCGTTCGCTCTTTCCTGCTCGCTATTTCGCAACACCAAAGAAGATGGGTGCACAGACCGCCGAAGCAAATATCAATGCTGGCCTAGCCGCTGCAAATCAAATAGTAGACTTCTTCGCTACCGGCAACACACGTTTTCAAGTGAATAAATAACACTTATGGAAAAGAACAGCAAAATCTATGTAGCAGGTCACCGTGGTATGGTGGGAAGTGCTATTGTGCGTGAACTACAACGTCAAGGCTATACCAATATCATCACCCGTACTCACAAGGAACTCGACCTGTGCCGACAGGAAGCAGTAGAAGAGTTCTTCGCAACGGAAAAGCCTGAATATGTGTTCCTTGCTGCTGCCAAAGTGGGAGGAATAGTTGCGAATCAGAATGCCTTAGCGGACTTTATGTACGACAATATGATACTCGAGATGAATGTCATACATGCCGCTTGGCAGAACAGATGCAAGAAACTAGAGTTCCTTGGTTCAAGTTGTATCTACCCACGCCTTGCCCCACAGCCAATGAAAGAGGACTGTCTGCTAACCAGCGCCTTAGAGAAAACCAACGAAGCGTATGCCCTTGCCAAAATCTCAGGACTGAAATATTGCGAGTTCCTCAATCGTCAATATGGCACCGACTATATCTCTGTCATGCCAACTAACCTCTATGGACCTAACGACAACTATCATCCTGAGCACTCACACGTGTTGCCTGCGCTGATTCGACGCTTCCATGAAGCCAAAGAGAGTGGGGCACAGGTCGTAACATGTTGGGGCGATGGTTCACCTTTACGCGAGTTCCTTTATGTCGACGACTTGGCTAATCTCTGCGTCTTCCTAATGAATAACTATTCCGGCAACGAGACTGTCAATGCCGGTACAGGTAAGGAGTTGACCATCAAAGCACTCACTGAACTTGTCGCCAAAGTAGTCGGATATAAAGGTCGTATCGAGTGGGACTCTACGCGACCTAATGGTACACCACGCAAACTGCTTGACGTGTCAAAGGCTGCTGCTCTCGGCTGGACATACCACACCGAACTCGAAGATGGCATCCGCCTCACCTACAACGACTTCCTTCATAACCCCATGCGTGCCGAGAGATAGTGTTGGAGACAGTTTGTATTTGAGATAAAAGTAGTATCTTTGCAGCGTGATAAGTATATAATATATTATTGCTTAAGGCACAAAAAGACGGTTAAGGAATAATATATTGTTAGTTATTAACAGATGAGTAATTTGAACAAAGAGAACATAGTAGGCATGTCGAATGCGGCTATTGTGCAGGCGCTGGGATTGCAATATCGCACCTATCGTCTGCAGGCACATTTGACGCAACAAGAGGTGGCTACTCGTGCAGGAGTGTCATTGCTCACTCTGCAGAACTTCGAACGTGGACAATCAACCAATATCACGATGGGTAACCTTCTCGCTCTCCTGCGGGTAGTAGAACAATTAGCCCCTATTGCTGATATCCTACCCGACATACCCATATCCCCTTATGACTTAAGAAAGAACAATAGACCCCCACAACGTATTAGAAAGCCCCTATGCTGATGGCTATATTGCTCAATATTTAGTACAATCGTGAAATGAACATAGATATTCATACTATTAAGTTGGTCGTATGGGATCTAGATGATACTTTGTGGACTGGCACATTGTCCGAGGGCGATGTGTCTTTGCCTGACTCAACAAAGAATCTAATTCTCTCTCTTACAGATGCAGGAATTATAAACTCTATCTGCTCGAAGAATGATATTGAACCGGTCAGAGAGAAACTGCAGTATTTGGGATTGTGGGATTATTTCGTATTCCCATCCGTTAATTGGGACAATAAAGGACTACGGCTTAAGACACTTATTGACCAAATGGCATTACGCCCTCAAAATGTCTTGTTTATAGATGATAATAGTTTTAACCTACAAGAAGCACATTATACCTTACCTTCATTACAGGTCGCAGATCCATCTGTTTTAACTGAGTTAATAGAGCAAGTAAAATCGCTCCCAGTGGATGAGTTCCATAAGCGTTTGAAACAATACAAAGTATTGGAGCAAAAAGCAGAGGCGGTAAAGTCATATAATTCCAATGAGGACTTTTTGTATGCAAGTAATATTAGAGTTATTATGCATACAGATTGTATGTCTCAATTGAATAGAATACACGAATTGATATTGCGTAGTAACCAACTGAATTTTACTAAGAAACGCATTTCTATTGAGGAGTTATCTACTTTGCTGCAAAATCCAGAGTATAAGTGCGGCTATGTATCGGTTACTGATAATTATGGAGATTACGGAATAGTAGGTTTTTATGCTCTTACCAATAATAGGTTAGAGCATTTTGTATTCTCTTGCCGCACAATGGGGCAGATGATAGAACAGTATGTATATGCTCAGTTAGGGTTTCCTGAATTAGAAGTCGTAGGAGAAGTACGTACTAACCTAAACAAATCAGTAATTCCGCAATGGATAAATCAGTCGAAACCCATAGATAAGAATAAGAAAGTCGAATCGGAAACTTTGAGTTGTCGAGTGTTGCTAAAAGGTCCATGTGACCTTTCTCACTCACAAAGTTATATCCACTCTAATGGACAGATTGTATCAGAGTTTACTTATGTTAGAAATGATGGATTGGTAGTGGATACCTACAATCATTCTGTACATATTCGTGGGTTGCACGATAATTCGGATGACGATAAAGCACAACTGATTGCAGATTGTCCTTTCGTTGACCCAGCAATGCTGCATGGTACCTTCTTTTCAGGGGATTACAATGTGATATTTATGAGTTCCTTATTGGAAGGTGCATATCCAATATACCAGAAAAAAGGTTCTACTTTACAAGTGGTATACAATGGTTCTCTTTCAGCAGAGCAAGAAGAAGCATTTTTGTCCAAGTATGAATATGTGGGTTTTACAACCGCTGACCAATTCCGTTTATTCCTAAGTGATGCACTTTCTTGGTTACCTCAAAAGACAACACTTTGTATTATTCTAGGTGCTACTCTTTCACTTCAAGGTAATGAAGAACAAGTACAACGCCATAAAGCCATCAATCGGGTGGTAAAGGCGTTGGCACAACAGAATAACCGTTTACGATATATCGATGTTGATGAGTTTGTTCGCACTCGTAATGATGTAACAGATTCCCTTAACCACTATCAAACACGCGTCTATTATGAGATAGGGCAGGCGATGATAAGGGTTATAAAGGACGCAACGGGGCATTCTATGCAGGGGTATAATCGTGGAACAGTGGTATTTGATAGCATCTTAGTAGGAATACGTAATGTTGTTAAAAGGCATATCCGGCAACAATCACGCCTATATGGAATGCTTAAACATGTCTATTTGCGCCTTGCACGTAGACAAGACAATATAAGTTCGAATAATAAAGAATAGAAAAAAACAACTGTTGCGTATTTTGCAACAGTTGAAAAGATAGCGAGGATGAAGGTACTTATAGTGGCAGTGGATAAGGGAGGGTGTTTTACTCCTTTCATAGAGGAGCAGATATCGGCGCTTGAAGGTGTGGGGATCGTAGTGTCACGCTATGGTGTTCATGGGAAAGGCGTACGGGGATACTTGCGTGAAATACTGCAATTGCGGCGGATAATTCGTGCAGAACATCCAGACATCATTCATGCACACTATGGTCTTTGTGGCTTACTCGCTGCTCTTGCTAACGGTAAACTAAGCCCAATCAAGGTTGTAACTACTTATCATGGGAGCGACATCAATGATAGAAAAGTGCTACATCTTTCGAGGATGGCAATGATGATGTCGGATTGGAATATCTTTGTTTCACGGAAAAATATTGCAACATCCTTCGGTAATTGTGGGGTAAAGATAGGGAATTATTCGCTAATACCTTGTGGCGTTGACGCTACTGATCACCCACTGATCCCCTACTCATCAGCGAGAGAGCAGCTTGTTGATACGCTCCATCGACTCGGTATTGAGAGAGATACACCTTTCGTATTGTTTGCAGGGGCGTTCAAGAACCCCGTGAAAGATGCGGCTTTGGCGCAAGAGGTGATGCGACAATTGGCACAAGATGGCGATGGGACATCGATACCGTTGGTGGAACTAAGCGGATACAGCCGTCATGAAGTCAATCTGCTGATGAGTGCGGCACACTGCCTATTGCTGACAAGTAAGTCAGAGGGTAGTCCTCAAGTGATAAAAGAAGCCTTGGCTTGCGGTTGTCCCATCGTGTCGGTTGATGTGGGTGACGTGAGAGAACGGGTAGAAGGTGTAGATGGTTGCTATGTGGCATCGTCTCGTGACCCACAAGAATTGGCTGATTTGCTGCGAAGAGCCTTTACATTCACCCCCCCCCATCTCTTCGCAGACAACAACGAACCTCAAAAGCCCCGTACGAACGGCAGAGAGCATCTACTCAGTATGGGATTGGACAACAAGCAAGTGGCACACGCCATTCGCGCTATATACAGCAGTTTGCTGTAAGTATTCAACAGTTATTCACTATTTTAACTATTCAAAGAGACTATATGCTGCATAGTCTCCCAATTGTCGTATGAAAGTACTTGTTGTTTGTTCTCGTCGTTATTATGCGCCCTACACGGACTATGTGGCACCCTTCATCTACGAACAGGTGGAGGCGCTGCGCACAAGAGGCGTAGAGTGTGAGTATTACCTGATTGCAGGCGGTTGGCGTGGGTATCTCAAAGCCCTTCGTGGAATACGGAAAGCGGCTAAGACATTCCAACCCGATATTATCCATGCCCACAGTGGACTGTGTAATCTCGTGGCGGTACTATCCCTCTTAACTCGTAATTCTAAACGGCACTCAACAAACCCTCAATACTCAACAAAGATAGTCGCCACCTTCCACGGCAGCGATGTGAATGCACGGTCGGTGCGATGGTTGTCGAAGATAGCCATGCGGCTTGCCGATTACAATATCTTTGTCTCGGAACAACTAAGGCATATCGCAGGCGATGTACCTCGTTCGGCGGTGATACCTTGTTCGGTGGACACGAACTTCTTCCATGCCATGGATAAGGCAGAGAGTCGGCAGTTGTTGGGTTGGGAACAAGATAAGACCTATATCCTTTTCTCGAAGGAGTTTGCTGATAGAGTGAAGAACTATCCCTTGGCAAAGGCAGCCATTGAGAAGATAAGTCCTCTTTTCGATGGGGTTGGTGGAATCGAACTTGTTGAGTTGTACGGCTATAATCGGCAGCAGATGGTGTGGTTGTATAACGCTTGCGATTGCGGTTTGATGACCTCGTTCACGGAGGGTAGTCCGCAGTTCATCAAGGAAGCCGTGGCTTGTGGTTGTCCTATCGTGTCGACCGATGTAGGCGATGTGCGGGAAGTGATAGAGGGTGTGCCGAATGCTCGGATATGTCGGTATGATGCGGCGGATGTGGCGGCGCAACTGCAAGAAGTGATGGCAGTAGGGCACTTGACGCAACCTGCATTGGCGGAGCGATATACAAAGAATGTGATAACAGATAATCTACTGAAGATATATAACTCACTTAAGATATATAATTCATTATGATACAAATCGTTCCATTAGAGTTGGGGTATTACGATGCCTATTATGCCCTTGTGCAGTCGACGCCTTGGGGTAACCCGATGTTGCCGATGCAGTACAATAGTTCGCTGTGGGGTATGGTGCTGCTTGATGACGGGGCTGTCGTTGGCGGTTGGGTAGGGACACTTCGTGGCGACAAACGCTTGGTGCGCCTATTGGCTAAGTCGGTCTACTTCGATAGTTATCCTGTTTTTGCAACGACGGAGGTGGAGAACGGCTATGCAGACAAACTGTTGGACGCCGTGCGAGACTATGCCCACGCCTCAAAAGTCATCATGCTGAACTTGACGCATTGGGTAAGAGGGAACGGATTGATGGTGGATACGTTGTCGAAAGAGGCTACTTTCTGCACGGCGTTGCATGATATGACTACGGAACAACTGTGGCAACAAGTGGAGTCGAAGCAACGCAACTGCATACGCAAAGGGGAAAAGAGTGGAGTAGAGGTGGTTGTGTGTCGTGGGGAGGAGAGTTTGCAGTACTTGTCGGAGTATCAAGCATTGCGTCAAGCGACGCAGCAACACGCTATTCATCAGCATGCACAAGCCTCGATGTTGCTTAAGTCGGACGCTTTCTTTGCGGAGAAGTTCCGTGACCCGAAGGCGACTCTTTTCGTGGCGAAGGTAGAAGGACAAGTGGCTGCCGTGGCGTTGATGTTGTATGCAGGCGGTACGGTGTATTACTATTCGGGTGGCAGTAAGTATGACCTCAATCGCAAGTACTGTTGCTCGGCTTTTCTCTTGTGGAAAGCCATCTGTTATTATAACGAGTTGGGGGCAGACTGCTTTGATATGGGTGGTGTGCCCGTAAAGCCGACGGCTGCGCATCCTGCTTATGGTGTTTATGCGTTCAAACGCAGTTTTGGTGGTGAGTATAAGGAATTTGATGGTGGAACAATCATCATCTCGTCACGTCGTTATCGTCTCTTGCAGTGGGCATTGTCGCAACGCAAACTGCTTAGATTGTTTAGTAGTAAATTGTAAGAATATGGTGACTCTTGTTCCTTATACCGATGCCGATTTTGAGGCAATGAATAGGTATTTCCCGCAGAAGGAGATACATAAGTATACCAATAGGGGGGGGTATGCAGTACTCTCATTATCAGGCATTTACAAGTCGTATTTCATGTTATTGAAGGAGAAAGATACGATAGTTGGCTGTGGCGTTATCCGTCGAAAGTACAGTCGTGAGATATGCCGTTACTCGTGGTGGCTGTACGATATTTGGGTAGAGCCGAGTCTTCGCGGTAAGGGCTATGGAACGCAACTGATGCAGTCGCTGATAGATGAACTACAAAGACGAGAGGTAGAGAAGGTGTTTTTGGTAGTTGCCAACGATAATATCCGTGCGCAGAACCTGTACCACAAGATGGGATTTACATTGTATAAGCAACTGCCGACGGACAAGATATTACGGATAATGGTGTAGGGTTTGGAGCGTCGAATGTCGGTCATATATCCATACCGTTACCTTACCACTACCTTAGCACGTAAGAGGTATAGAATAGGTATAGAAGGAGTATAAACGAGATATACACTGATTTATAGATAATTATGAGCATGAGATTGTTGTTTACTTTGGACTATGAGATACATGGTAATGGCGATGGTAATCCGTTGGCGTTGATGGTGGAACCGACGTATCGGTTGATGACGTTGTTGGAGGAGTATCATCAGCACCTTGTCATAATGGCTGATGTGGCGGAGATACTGTGTTTTCGGCGCTATTGGCAAGAGATGGGGCGCGATGATTTTCATGTGCAGGAGATAGAGACGCAACTGCAAGATGCATTGCGGCGGGGACATGATGTGCAACTGCATATCCATTCGTCGTATTTCCGTGCAAAGTGGGATGGGAAGCGGTTTGACCAATGTATAGAGGAGTATAACATGGCGGCATTGCCTTTTGAGCGTATCGACACGATGGTAGGGGAGTGTGTGGCATACTTGGAGACGTTGTTACGACCTGTTTGTGCCGACTATAAGGTGTGGCTGTTTCGTGCGGCTAATTGGAGTATGCATCCCACGCCGAATATCTACAGAGCGTTGGTGAAGCATGGTATCACGCATGATACATCGGTGTATAAAGGTGGTTGTCAGGGCGGTAATGTCTGCTACGACTATCGCTTGGCGCACGATAACCTGTTGCCGTATACGGCATCGGCAGAGGATATCAATGTGTTTGACCATGCGGGCAAGATAACGGAGATGCCTATCTACACGGAGATGCGACCGTTCTACGATTTCATTAGTCCGATACGCATATTCCGTATGGTGCGGGCGAAGATGCATAAACATAAACATACCTCGGGGAAGGTGGGGGGCTTGTCTGCGGATACGGAGACTACCTCGACTACGCAAGCGACTGTTAATAAAGCCGATAACCGTCGTTTATCGTTACGCAGTTTCTTTGTGAAGAGTCCGTTGAAGATGGACTTCAACCAATTGCGCAGTCGGCAACTGATAGGTATGATGCAGCATATCGAACGGCGTGTGGGGAAAGAGGCGGATGTGCCCGTTGTGCTGATTGGGCATAGCAAGACTTTTATCCCTTATAATGAGAAGACCTTGCGGCCGTTCTTGGAATGGGTTGCTAAATTGACAATTTGACAATTGACAATTGGACAATTGCGTGGTAGGTCTTGGTTTTGAACGGACGCCTGCGGCGTGTTGAGATGAATGGGTCGTAAAAAGACAACGGACCACTGCGCTAAAAGACACAAGACCGCTGCGCTAAAGGACGTATTAACATAAACTTTGGAACAAATATTGCCAAATATTGGTCAAATATTCTCCTTCTCGGGTCAGGAATGGTCAAATATACGTGGTCAAAAAAATATAAAAAAATTCTCCATTAAAGTTCATTAAAGGACCATTAAAAAGTTTGCTGGCCGCATGAGTGCTAAAAGACACAAGACTGCTGCGCTGATGGACTTTTGAACGGACGGATATCGTCGTATTATCGTAAATTATTCATAAAGGCTTTATTATCTTGAAGGTTGAGAGACGGTATGGAATACCGTCTCTACGGATTATCATAAAGTTGGAATACGGATTATCATTAACTGATTATCATTAAATTAGGTGATTATCATTTAATTAGGTGATTATCATTAAATTATGGATTTGGGATATTGGTGAAGAGGAAGCAGGTGGGGGTATGGGAGTTGATGATGCCGATGGCTTGGAGGTAGGAGTAGATGATGGTTGTGCCGACGAAGCGCATGCCACGGCGTTTGAGGTCTTGCGAGATAGTGTCGGACAAAGGTGAGGTGGTGCGGTCGTATTCGTAGACAGTGGTGAAGTCGGTGAAGTGCCAAAGATAGCGGTCGAAGGTGCCATATTCGGCTTGTATCTTGATGAAGACTTGGGCATTGGTGACGGCAGCAGCAATCTTGAGACGGTTACGGACAATGTCTTTATTGTGCAACAGTTCCTCAAGTTTATGGTTGTCGTATTGGGCAATCTTGGTGTAGTCGAAGTTATCGAAAGCCGTTCGGAAGGCTTGCCGTTTATTGAGGATACATTCCCACGAGAGTCCTGCTTGAAAGCCTTCGAGGATGAGCATCTCGAAGAGTTGCTGGTCGTCGTGCACAGGTATGCCCCATTCGTGGTCGTGGTATGCGGCATAGAGCGGATTGGCAATATTGCACCACTGGCAACGAATGGGAGCGTTGGTCTGCAGAGATGGTTCTTCGGTGGAATGATTCACAGTTTCACTTCGTTGATGAGGGGTTGGCCGTTGGTGAAATCGAGGATATTCTGCAGGGTAGTGGTGGCGATGTTATTTAGTGCTTCTCGTGTGAAGAAGGCTTGGTGGGAGGTGAGAAGCACGTTGTTGAAACTGAGCAGCCGGGCAAGGACATCGTCTTCGATGATAGCATCGGACACATCTTCATAGAAGTATTCGCCTTCTTCTTCGTATACATCGAGACCTGCGGACGCCACTTGATGCGACTTGAGTCCTTCAATGAGCGCCTCGGTATCGATAAGTCCACCTCGACCAGTGTTGATGAGCATGACACCTTTCTTCATGCGTTGGATGGTCTCGGCATTGATGAGATGGTAGTTGTCTTTGGTGAGCGGACAATGCAAAGAGATGATATCGGACTCACGGAGGAGGGTATCGAGAGAGACATACTCGAGGTTATGTGCAGCGGCAAAGTCGTGGTCGGGGTAGATGTCGTAGCCGAGAATGCGCATACCGAAGCCTTGAAGGATACGGATGAGTACTTTGGCAATCTTGCCTGTACCGATGATGCCGATGGTCTTGCCGTGTAGGTCGAAGCCCATGAGTCCTTGCAAGGAGAAGTTGCCATCGCGAGTGCGTGAAGCGGCACGAGGCAGATGGCGATTGAGGGCAAGGATAAGCCCAAGTGTGAACTCGGCGATAGCATAGGGCGAGTAGGCGGGAACGCGCACGACACGAATACCTGCTTGTTGTGCTGCTTTCAGGTCGACATTGTTGAAGCCTGCACAACGAAGGGCAATGAGTTTGACACCTAATCGTCCCATCTCGGCGATGATGTCGGCCGTGAGCGGGTCGTTGACGAAGCAACAAACGACGGTGGCTCCTTGCACGAGGAGGATATTGTCCATGGTGGGATGGGCTTTGTAGTACTTAATCTCGAAACCAAACAGAGGTTGGTTGGAAGCGTCGACGCTGTTGTTGATGGCGTCGAAGGTCTCTTGGTCGTACTTCTTTGTACCGAAAAAGGCTATACGTGGCATGGTTTAATTTTACAATTTTACAATTTACAATTTTACAATTTACAATTTTACAATTTACAATTT
>CAYNMA010000084.1:0-11286 GCA_964398075.1 uncultured Bacteroides sp.
GAACGGATATCCCATCTGCCTGAAAATAAATCATATAGTCTGTCTATCTAATGAAAAAACAAATATCCAATGAGTATCGCCGCCACAATACCTGCCACATCCGCAATCAGACCGCAAACCACAGCGTACCGAGTGTCTTTGATACCTACATAACCAAAGTAAACGGCTAATATATAGAATGTTGTATCCGTAGCCCCTTGCATAATGCTCACCAATCTACCTACGAACGAGTCCGCACCATATTGCGTCATCGCATCCACCATCAATCCTCTCGCTCCACTACCGCTCAGCGGCTTCATAAAGGCCGTTGGCAAGGCGGGAACGAAATCCGTATTCAGTCCCACCGCTGCCACTGCGTAGGCAATACCATCCACCAACAAGTCCATCGCGCCCGATGCCCGAAACATCCCTACAGCCACCAACATCGCCACCAAATACGGTATGATACCCACCGCCGTCTTGAACCCATCTTTCGCCCCATCGATAAAGGCATCGTATACATTGACCTTGCGAATCATAGCCTTCACAATAAATGCCACTATCACACTCAGCAGTATCACCGACGAACCAATGCCAGACCATTTGGTCAGCGTCGGTTCAGGCAATCGATAGGCCCCATACAACATCAGTCCAACAAACGCAGTCAAACCACCTAAGGTTAGTAGTATCACTTTATCCCACAATCGAATACGCTGCGCAATGCACACCGATATCAACCCTACCAATGTCGAGAAATATGTGGCGAGAAGTATCGGCAAGAACACATCCGCAGGGTTCGCCGCACCCAACTGCGCCCTATACACCATAATGCTCACCGGTATCAAGGTCAGACCCGAGGTGTTCAAAACGAGGAACATGATCATAGCATTCGACGCCCTATTCTTATCCGGATTCAACTCTTGCAACTGTTGCATCGCTTTCAGTCCCATAGGCGTAGCAGCATTATCCAAACCCAACATGTTAGCCGAGATGTTCATAAACATACTCCCAAACGCAGGATGGTCTTTCGGCACCTCAGGGAAAATGCGAGAGAAGAAAGGCGCTACCGCATGCGAAAACGATTCCACTACGCCCCCTCGTTCTCCTATCTTCATGATGCCAAGCCACAAGGTCAGCACACCTGTCAAACCCAACGATATCTCAAAACCCGACTTCGCCGAATCAAAAGTCGAGTTCAGTATTGCATTGAATACATCCGTCTGACCGTAGCAAAAGAACTGCACCGCACCACTCACTACCGCCAGCAAGATGAAACCTATCCATATATAATTAAGTACCATAACGCTCAAAGAATTGTTTCCCTCATATCAAGATCCCAATCTCTCATCCACACCGCAAAGGTACAACATTTTATTGATTCCACCATAATACCCTCCCTTCTTCCTCATGGCAACCGCATCAAAGAACTAATTATCCCTTATTGTAATGGGATGTTCTAAAAATTACTTTTGAGATGATTTGTGGAATTTTATTTAGTAGATGGTTGGCTTGAACGAAGGAGCAGCGCGAGCACTGTGACTGAGTGAAAGGCAAGCAGATACAAATAAAAACCACAAAGCGCTCAAAAAGTGGAGAAACATCCCAATTGGTAACAAAATAACGAAACGTGGAATTTTTAGAACATCCCAATCATAGCTAATGAGAGCAACCACGCTGGGGACGCGGGCGCCTCGCCCGCGGGTATGATGCTACGATTGTGGTGGCGGTGATTATGGAGACGACACGTCCTCGTGTCGTTCGGGTTGCAAAACCCGTTTGACAATATTAAGCAATTACCCAATTGTCAAAAGATATTCTTTTGTCCATTTTCTGTAATTTTCGTAGGAACAGCATAGAAATAAGCTTTGAACCTTTTCTTCAATTTTTCGCGAGCACGTAGTGCGAGCAGGAAACATAATACCCCGCCATCCAAGCACGAAACACCCACAAGCTACCAACAAAACAAAAAATCCACCCTACCTCTTGCATATCCCAAAATAAACCCGTACCTTTGCAACCCGTTTGTGGAACTGTGTACCAAGATACACTTCCTAAACACTTAATTTATTAACTAACAACTGTTTATTTATGTTAAACCATTACGAGACCGCTTTCATCTTGACTCCCGTTTTGTCTGAACAACAGATGAAGGAAGCGGTAGACAAATTCGAGGAACTGCTCAAAAACAACGGAGCACAGATCCTCAATCGTGAGGAGTGGGGTTTGAAAAAACTCGCTTATCCTATCAGCGGCAAGACCACGGGATTCTATGCCATCATGCAATTCGATGTTGAACCTTCTGTTATCGCTACGCTCGAGACCGAGTACCGCCGTGACGAACGTGTAATCCGTTTCCTCACCTTCCGTCTTGATAAGTACGCTTACGAGTACGCAGAGAAACGTCGCAATGTTAATCTTAAAAATAAGGAGGCTTAAACTATGGCTGAACAAGAAATAAGATACCTTACTCCACAACAAAAGGACGTTAAGAAGAAAAAATATTGCCGTTTCAAGAAAAGTGGCATTAAGTATATTGACTACAAAGACCCTGAGTTCCTTAAGAAGTTCCTCAACGAACAAGGCAAAATCCTGCCTCGCCGTCTTACAGGTACTTCCCTTAAGTATCAACGCAAAGTCGCTCAGGCTGTCAAAAGAGCAAGACACCTCGCCTTGCTGCCTTATGTAACCGATATGATGAAATAAACGGAGGATTGTACAATGGAAGTAATACTGATTCAAAATGTAGCCAACCTTGGCTTCAAAGACGATATCGTTAAGGTACGCGATGGTTACGGACGCAACTACCTGATACCTAATAAGCTCGCTGTCATTGCTAGCGAGTCTGCACGCAAAGTTCGCGAAGAAAACCTCCGCCAACGCGCTCACAAACTCGAGAAAATCAAAAACGATGCTCTCGCTATCGCTGAACAACTCAAAGATATCAAACTCACTATCAAGGCTAAAGCCAGTGAGAATGGCAAAATCTTTGGTGCTGTTACCGCTCTGCAACTCGCTGATGCACTCGCTGAACAAAACATCGTTGTTGACCGCCGTGTCATCTCTCTCGATGAACCTGTCAAAGTGCTTGGTGAATACAAAGCTGTCGCTCACCTCCACAAAGAGGTAAAAGCCGATATCAACTTCGAAGTAGTCGCTGCTGAGTAATGTCTAATCTGTAACAAGTTCGTAATTATGAAACAAGGAATTCATCCAGATAACTACCGTGTCGTAGTCTTCAAAGATATGTCGAACGGCGACCAGTTCTTCAGCCGCTCTACCGTTGCTACTAAGGATACTATCGAAATCGATGGCGAAACATATCCTTTGGTTAAGTTGGAAATCTCCAGTTCTTCGCACCCATTCTATACGGGTAAGTCGAAATTGGTCGATACCGCCGGCCGCGTCGACAAGTTCATGTCACGCTACGGCGCTCGCAAACGCAAATAAGAGTCCGTTCCATTACAGACTCTCTGTATACAAACAAAGAGACGGACAATATCCGTCTCTTTTCGTTTATAATTAAATACGAAACACCAAAAATTAAAAATTAAAAATTAAAAATTAACTCCGCATGCCCAACTCATCCTCCCTTTCCCTTTGGCGAGAACTCTTAAAGAACATCTGCCTATCCGTCACCATCTTTGTCGTCATCCTTTTCCTCTCTTATATAGCCGAATCGGTTTGGCAACTACCCCTTCTCCACTTTGCCGACGCTGCCTTCTGCGTCGGAATACCCGCCAGTATCATTGGCGTCGCCTATGTCCTCACCATCCGCAATCCGGTGAATCACACCGGCTTCTACTTAGGCATCATTATGTCCGTCTTACTTGCCATACAGTTCTATCTACAAGGCAACTACGACCTCACCATCCTCTATCTCGCATGCTTCGTTCCCCTTCAAATGAAATCCATCTATACGTGGAAACACTCCTCACATGCACAACAGTCCGAACCTCTGCAACCAACCTTCCTCTCTAAGAAGGCAATGCTACTGAGTATCCTGATATTCGTCATTATCACCCTATTAGACTATCTCCTTGCCACTTTTGTCATCAATCACGACGCCCTGCAAGAGAATATCGTCATCAAACTCATGGGCGCCTTGCTCATCTCCTCGAGCGTTTTGGCTAACTATTGGCTTATCTACAAGAAAACCGATGCTTGGGTCTATTGGGTCATCTATAGTGCCTCGGGCATCATCTTTTATATCCTCATCAACAATATCTTCAGCGTAGTCCTTTTTATCTTCTTCCTCGTCATCAACTCCCTCGCCGCCATCTCCTGGTTCCACCTCACCACCAACAAACACTAACGACCAAATAATCAAATCTCTATTGTCCACTATAATCTCTATAATCCACTAGTTAATAGCAACTAGTTCAACTATCAAAAGCTAGAAGTTCTAGAACATCTAGACCATCTAGATCTTCTAGAACTTCAAGAAAAGCCACCATCTTTCGTCCATTTTCTGTAATTTTCGAAAGACCCGCTTTGCCCCTTTTCTTCAATTTTTCGTGAGCACGCAGTGCGAGCAGGAACCGTGTTAATTGTTAATTGTTAATTGTTAATTGTTAATTGTTAATTGCCTCCATCATCGCCTTCGCCGCTTTCCGTCCGTCCGACATCGCCAAGATAACCGTAGCGCCGCCTCTTACAATATCGCCGCCAGCAAATAGGGTAGGTATCGACGACTGCATCGCATCGTTCACCACGATAGTGCCTTTCTTACCAATCTCCAATCCATCTACGCTACTCGGTATCAATGGGTTAGGACTAACGCCCACGCTGACAATAACCAAGTCAACCGGTATCGTCACCGTCTTACCTTCTACTGCCACCGGACTCCTACGACCCGACTCATCAGGCTCGCCCAAGGTCATCACTTGTAGCACGGCCTCGTTCACGCGACCCTTCTCGTCAGCATGATACTCTATTGGGTTATGCAGTGTCATAAACTCAATACCTTCCTCCTTCGCATGACGAACCTCCTCAATACGAGCAGGCATCTCCTCTTCCGAACGACGATAGACAATCATCGCATGCTCTGCACCCAATCGCTTGGCAGTACGAACAGCATCCATAGCCGTATTGCCACCACCCACTACCATCACGTTCTTACCATAAAGCAGCGGCGTATCCGTTGCAGCATTGCTTGCATCCATCAGGTTAACACGAGTCAGATACTCATTGCACGACAGCACACCATTCAGGTTCTCGCCTTTGATTCCCATGAAACGAGGCAGACCTGCACCCGAACCAACGAACACCGCCTCATAACCCTCTTCTTGCAGTTGCTCTATGCTGATGGTCTTGCCTATGATGGTATCTGTGCAGAAGCGCACACCCAATGCGCGAAGACCGTCTATCTCATTGTCTACTATGCGATTAGGTAAACGGAACTCAGGAATACCATACTTCAATACACCGCCAATCTCATGCAGCGCCTCGAAGACCGTCACGTCAAAACCGTACTTCGCCATGTCGCCCGCAAAAGCCAAGCCCGAAGGACCCGACCCTACAACGGCAATCTTCCTACCGTTCTTCTTAATATTGTTGACCTCCGCCTTTGCAGCATGGTCCGCCACAAAACGCTCAAGATAACCTATTGCCACTGCCTGATGACCCATCTTGAGATGTATACATTGTGCCTCGCATTGTTTCTCCTGAGGACAAACACGACCGCACACTGCAGGCAGCGTCGAACTCTCTTTTATCACCTTGGCTGCCTCGGCAATATGCCCCCCTTCCAACTGCTTGATAAACGCAGGGATATTGATATTAACAGGGCAACCCTGCACACAAGTAGGGTTCTTGCAACTTAAACAACGATGCGCTTCCGTCACAGCCTGTTCTAAACTCAGACCTTGATTGACCTCTTCATGCAAAGACTTAACACGCACCTCAGACGCCAACTCGTTCATCGTAACACGAGGTATAGCCACCCGGTCCTTGGCAGTACCCACAAAAGGTTTTACCTCCACATCCTCCAAAGGTTCAATCTCTGTAGCCTGTGCACAATGTGTATCCTTCGCTGTCTTACCTTCCAAATAATTCTGATAAGCAGCCGCCTCTTCCTCTTTGTACGAACGCAGACGAGACAACATCTCATCAAAATCTACCTGATGCGCATCAAACTCAGGACCATCCACGCACACAAAACGAGTCTTATCGCCTACCGTCACACGGCAAGCACCGCACATACCCGTGCCGTCTACCATGATGGTATTCAGACTCGCATCCGTCGGGATGCCATATTTCTTTGTCGTCAATGCCACAAACTTCATCATGATAGCAGGACCAATAGCAATACACTTGTCCACATGCTCCCGCTCTATCACTTGCTCAATGCCCTGCGTAACCAAGCCCTTCTGACCCATCGTACCATCGTCCGTCATCACTATCACCTCATCGGCATAACGGCTCAACTCGTCCTTCAGCAAGATAAGACCCGCCGTACGAGCCGCTAATACCACGATAACACGGTTACCTGCACCCTTCAACGCTTCCACTATCGGCAACGTCGGTGCAGCACCTACACCTCCGCAAGCACATACCACCGTACCAAACTTCTCAATATGCGTAGCACGACCCAACGGACCTACTAAATCCGCTAACTCATCGCCTACATTCAAGGCACATAACTTCGCCGACGATACTCCAATCCGTTGTACTACCAACGTGATGGTACCTTTCTCCTCATCCGCATTGGCTATCGTCAACGGCATACGCTCCGAATGCTCGTCTACTCTTACTATCACAAAGTGACCCGCTTTCCTACTACGTGCAATGAGCGGAGCCTCTATCGTAAGCCCCGCTACATTGTCCGAGAAAAATCTCTTTTCTACTATCCTAAACATATCTCGATTAGAAGTATTTTGTTTCTGTTCCAACTATCGAACTCAATAGGTTATTCGCCAAACGACTCGCTCCAAACCGGAAACTCTCGTTGTTCAACCAATCCTTACCAAGTATCTCTTTTACAAGGGTATAGTGCTGCACAGCCTCTTCCGTCGTACTCACCCCTCCTGCAGGCTTGTAGCATACCTTCTCGCCCGTCTTCTCTTGCCAAGCCTTTATCGCATGGCACATCACATAAGTCGCTTCAGGTGTAGCATTTACCGCAATCTTACCCGTCGAAGTCTTGATGAAATCAGCACCCGCTGCCATCGCAAGAATAGATGCTCTGTAGATGTTCTGCGCCGACTTCAACGCGCCCGTCTCAAGGATAACCTTCAAGTGCGCACCACGTATTGCCGACTTAATCTCGCTTATCTCGTCATATACCTCCTGATAACGACCTTCCAAAAACTTACCAATAGAGATAACAATATCTATCTCCGTCGCACCTGCGGCAACAGCCATTGCGACCTCGGCTATCTTCACCTCCAAGAAGGTCTGCGATGCAGGAAATCCTGCGGCCACAGCCGCTATTCCTATCGGCTCTGTCAAGGTCTCCTTGGCGGTCTCTACCAATGCAGGATATACGCACATCGCTGCCACATTAGGTATATCGGGGTAATGCTTACTGAACTCATTCACGCGCTGAGCCATACCCGCAACCTTTGCGGTCGTGTCATCGCCGTTCAGCGTCGTCAGGTCTATCTGATGCAGACATTCTTTCCATACTTCTACATTGTTATTCTCAGCGAAATGCTCATTCAATATAGCCGCTGTGTCAGCCTTTACTTGCTCATCACTCAACGACCAAGCATACTGTGCAAACAGTTCTTCAAACTTATCCATAGTATTTTCTTTTTAGTTATTTCTTATTTATCCTTACTTATCCATTAGCGTAGCGGTCTTGTGTCCTTTAGCGTAGCGGTCCGTAGTCTCTTTTTAATGGTCCTTTAACGAACTTTAATGGAGTCTTTTTTATCCTTTTTTGCCCCAAGTTTTATATCCTTTTTTGACCACGTATTGTGGAGACGACAGCCCTCGTGTCGTTCGGGTCGCCAGACCAGTCAACCCTCCCACGAAGTTCTCTCCAGTAGAGACGGTATTTCATACCGTCTCTCAAACTCAAAAAAACTAGTCCTTCTAGGACAGCCCGTAAGGGCGATCTAGTCCTTCTAGAACATCTAGTATAATCCGCTACAATTTCAGTCCTCTTTTTAATGGTCCTTTAACGAACTTTAATGGAGCTTTTTTTATTTTTTTTGCTCAAAGTTTTTCAAGCTTTTTTGACCACGTATTCTTGACCACTTTGCCCACGTATTTTATGACCAATTCATGTCAATACGCCGCAGGCGTCCGTTTACATCTATTAGTCTTTTTCTCCCTTTTCAGGCTCCGGCAACCGAGCAATAACCGTCTCATTCCCCCGTACCAAATCTCCAAAATCCACAAACACATCCGTCCCAATAGGCAGATACATATCCACTCTCGACCCAAACTTTATGAATCCCAAGTGCTCGTTACGGTGCGACTGTTTACCCGCCTTCGCGTAGGTAACAATCCGTCGTGCCAATGCACCCGCTACTTGCCGAACCAATATCTGCTGACCGTCTTTCGTCTCTATCAGCACCGCCGACCGCTCGTTCTCTGTACTCGACTTAGGCAACCAAGCACCCTTGTGCCGACCACTCTGATGCGCCGACAGCAACACCTGACCCTCAACGGGATACCAATTGGCATGCACATTAAACGGCGACATGAAGATGCTCACTTGCAAACACTTACGATGCAATATCTCCGTCTCATCCACCTCTTCTATCACCACAATTCGTCCATCTGCAGGCGCCACCACAAGACTCGGATCATCTACCTCCAACACACGCACAGGGTTGCGGAAGAAATAAGTCACAAACACCAACAACGCAGCCGACAGCACAAGAGTGATGGCGAATACCCAATGGGGAGTATGCAAGAACATCGGAACATTGATGATAAAGATGAGCAACACTAATCCTAAAATAATGTTCCGACCTTCTCTATGTACATGCATTCTTTTCATTTTACTTAATCTCGTTATAGGGTACCTGCGCAAGCATTGTCGCCGCTTGCTCTAAACCCTCTTGCAGCTTATTACCAAGCATCATTTTTATCATCATCGGAAAATCCGCCTTGATAGTCAACTTGATACGCGAATCCGATGGCGCAACCTCCTTCATCTGTATCCAAAAATTAGCACTGATTGGCAGATTATCAACGCCATACTTCAATGTCTTATCTTCCTCGCGGTCCACTATCCGAATGCATATCTTCTGCCCAAGACCGTCTACCTTGAGGTGCACCGACTCCTTATCGTATGTCAACTCTTGCACTTTGTCCTTCGGGATAAGGTCCTGAAACAAGGCGATATTCTCCATGTTGCCCAATACCCGATAGATATCGTGCGCACTCGTAGCCACCGCCTTCACGCTACTCTCATATTTACTCTCTGCCATACTCTAATTATATTTGCTGTTGCAATATCCTGCAATTCCCAAATTGTCAATTGTCAATTGTCAAATCGTCAATCTTCAAATTCGATGTTTTTAATGGTCCTTTAACGAACTTTAACGGAGTCTTTTTTATCCTTTTTGCCTCAAGTTTTTTATCCTTTTTTGACCATGTATTGTGGAGACGACACGCCCTCGTGTCGTTCGGGTCGCCAGACCAGTTTTACTATCCTTTGCAATCCCCACATTGTCAATCGTCTATAATCCATCAGCCCCTTATCTCCTATCGTCCATCCCGTAGAGACGGTATTGCATACCGTCTCACCAACTAACCCTCTATTGTCCACTATAACCTCTATAATCCACTATAACCTCTATTGTCCGCTATAGCCTCTGTTGTCCACTAGTCAAACTAGAACTTCTAGTCTTTATAGTTTCTCTAGAACATCTAGAACATCTAGATCGTCTAGAACCTCTAGATCATCTAGAACATCAAGAACATCAAGTCCCCCCCCTCAAATCCGTTCTTTTTTTTTATGGTCCTTTAACGAACTTTAATGGAGATATTTTTATCCTTTTTTGCCCCAAGTTTTTTATCCTTTTTTGACCACGTACTTTATGACGCCGCCTATTTGGACTTCTCCAACTGTCGCTTGGAATATTTGGCTAATATTTGACAATATTTGTTCCAACCAACTATTAATTGTTAATTGTTAATTGTTAATTGTTAATTGTTAACTGTTAATTGTTAATTCTCACAATTTCCATTCCGCCGGACTCCTCTGCCAAGCCTTCAACGTCTCCGCCTCTTCCTCCGTGATAAACTCCGTATCCAACGCATGTTTCAGCACAGCCGAGAACGTCGACAGCGACAGCAACTCCACTTTCCCCTTCTTAAACCGCTGAAGCGTGTCCTGTAACTCATAATTGAATATCGTCACCAGTCCCAGCACCTTGCAACCGTCCTTGCGTATCGCTTCCACCACCTTCATACTGTTGATACCCACACTCACTTGGTCTTCTATCACCACTACATTCTGCCGTGGACGAAGGTCACCTTCAATCATGTTCTCAAAACCGTGGTCTTTGGGCGTCGGATGTACATACACAAACGGCAAACCCAACTCTTCAGCCACCAACACACCTATCGCTATCGCATTCGTTGCCACACTCGCTATCACCTCTGCCTCTGGGTAACGCTCTGCCACCACACGAGCCATCTCTATCTTCACCACGTTCCTCACTTGCGGATAGGACAGTATCTTGCGGTTGTCGCAATATATCGGTGAATGCCAACCGGTCGCCCAGATAAACGGGTTCTGAGGCTGCAACTTAATTGCCTTCAACTTGAGCAGCTTTCCTGCAATGAAATCATCTAACTCTTTCATGTTATTTTTGTTTTTTATAACCAGCAAGTTCCTAATCCATAAGAATGAGTTCCTAATCCAAAGTTCCTATCCCAAAGAATAAGTCCGCAAATCTATTAAGTTCCTATCCCAAAGAATAAGTCCCACAACCTATTAAGTTCTTAATCCATAAGGACTTTCCTTGCCAGCCGTTAAGGTTATTATTTGTGTATTACGCTTCAACTCTTCGTCTATCCCGCATACACCACTATACAATTTGCAAAGGTACTAACAATTTATCAATTTCCAACCCTTTTCCAATTATTTTCCACTCACCAATATTCCATATTCTACAATTTCGGACATGTATGACCGATTCTGACCGATAGTGACCGAATATGAACAATAGAGACCGATTGTGACCGAATATGAACAATAAATGATGGTTATGAACAATTATTGAAAATTGTGGAGACGACACGCCCTCGTGTCGTTCGGGTCGTCAGACCCGTTTGTATCATCCTTGCCTGTTAATTGTTAATTGTTAATTGTTAATTGTTAATTGTTAATTGTTAATTGTT
>CAYNMA010000085.1:0-11249 GCA_964398075.1 uncultured Bacteroides sp.
GTAGGTGTGAGGTGGTAAGTGATTCTTACCCGTTGCAAGCGAACAATGACCGATAAGGCTTGAGTTGGTGATTTTGCGGATTTTACGCCACTAGTAAAAGAAAATCCGATTACAGGGGATTAGCCAAGCGGTAAGGCATCGGATTTTGATTCCGTGCATCGGTGGTTCGATTCCATCATCCCCTGCCATTTTAATTTGTGTTGTTCGGTAGGCGGTTTGTATTTTAAAACTTAATGCATAGATACCTCCTTTAAAGATGTTGGGCATTAGATTGCTCATTCAACAACAAACCAATGACGGACAACACATTTTATGAGTTATGGCGGTTGAGGTAAATCAGTGGTAGAACGGAGTATTCCGTACGAAGGTTCGATTCCTTCCCTTGATTGCTATAACTTTCTTGATGGGACTAGAGGGCGTCTTCTAGTCCCGTTTCTTTATATGACTATTGTTTTCCTTTTTGTTTTGTGCTATTATTGGGTTGTTAGGGAAATAAATAAGACAAATAAATTAAAGGCGTTCCAAATGACGAGCATTTTATTTTTTACAACAACTGAACCTTCTAGCGGTCCTCTTAATACTGAATATAGAAGCAATGGCGGTTCTTTAGAACCCCTGAAGAAGAAGTTTGCATTAACTCCAATGGCAGTGTTAAAAGATGTGTCTGACGATACATTAAACTATTTCTACAAAGACAATCTTATTTTGTTAAAGCAGAAAAATTATTTCATATTGATTTCGGGTTGTGCAACGGCTGGAGAAAGGTCGGTTGCAAGTGATGATATGACGAAATTTTTAATTCATTCTCTCGGAAAACTCCTGAAGAGAGCATTCCCCCTTAAACTCAAATCGTTGATTTCAGGTAAAGATAGTGATGAGGTTGCCGAATTAAAAGATATTGTACGGCAGAATGAGGACTTAGGGAATCTTTCAAAGCAATTTACAAAATATAATCAAATCCGCAGAAGAAGCATTGTGGCTATGGTAGTTTAAACTATTTCCGCTAGACTCTTGACAAACTAACCCAATGATTGATAAAATACAGTCATTGGGTTTAATTTTATTATACAGGTGAAGATGCAAGAGGAAACGATAGACTACTCAAAACTTTCCGATGATGAACTGATTAAATTGGAAAAGGAGTATAAAAACACCTATGAAAGACTTGATACTTTGCAGTTAGCGCAAAAAATCCTTTTAAATTCGATGTATGGAAGTCTCGGAAATACGGCTTTCCGATATTTTGATTTAAATCTAGCAACATCAATCACGATTAGTGGCAAGTTATCAATTAAGTGGATTGAGCGAAAGTTAAACGAATTGATATCAAAGAAAACGGGAATCGAGAAAGACAGAGTCGTTATGATTGACACGGACTCGGTGGTTCTTGACCTTGAGGATTTAGTAAAGAAATATTGCCCAAAGGATTTCAGTCGTGAAAAGAAACTACACTTTTTGATGGAGTATGGCGAGAAAGTCTTGAACCCATATATCGATTTCTGTTATAAGGAATTGGCAGAATATATGAATGCATATCAGCAAAAAATGCATATGAAGAGAGAGAATGCCATTAATTCTATGATTAATCTAGCGGCTAAGTCGTATGTTATGGAAGTATACGATTCAGAGGGTGTGCGTTACACTCTAGAGAATCCGAAGATGAAGATTATGGGGATGGTATTGGTTAAGTCGAGTACTCCCAAAGTAATCCGTACGGCGTTAAAGAACTCTCTACCGATTCTCTTACACGGAACAGAGGGAGAGTTACAAGACTACATTCAAAAATTTAAGAAGGAGTTTAAGAAGTTTAGCGTGGAAGAGATTGCTTTTCCTCGTAGCGCAAACGGAATCTCTACATTTACTAGAGGGTATTGGGAAGATAAACTTAAGGCGGCGAATACAAAGAATGAGAGAGAGATTGCGATGAATCGGTTGAGCGAACCTAGTCAGATTTACACAAAGGGAACACCCATTCACGTTAAAGCGTCTTTGATATACAATTCGTTATTGGAAAAGTTCGGCATTGAAAAACTTCGCAAGAAGATTGTAGATGGGGACAAAATTAAATTTGTTTATCTGAAGCCGAATCCGACACACGAAAAATGTGTCGGCTTTCAAGACTCCTTACCAAAGGAATTTGGACTGACGGAGTATGTCGACTATGATATGATGTTTGAGAAAACATTTATGTCACCAATTACCGATATGTGTAAACCCCTAGGATGGAGCGTAGAGAAAAAGAACGACTTGAGCGGTTTGTTCTTCTAGGATTTAAAAAATTTTTACAAAACCCCTTGACTTTAACGGTTGAGGGGTTTATTATTCTACTATCGGAATCATTTTTGAGGAGTAAATTGTTATGTTTATTGAAAAAGAAAAGTTTGAAGACTATTTGCCTGCACTTCATAAAACGGGGTTGGTAGTTGATTTTATTAAGAAAGATGGTGAAATTCGTATGATGTACTGCACACTAAACTTTGACGATATCCCAAAACAATACCATCCTATTGATGAAAACTTTGAACCTGTTGGACGACAGAAGAATTTTTATCGTGTTTTTGATGTCGAGAATTGTGGGTGGCGATGCATCCCTAAAGCAGAAGAAGGGGAAGTTCGTGTGATTCGTGTTTTGGAAGAAGGCGAAGCAAAAGCAATTCTTGATGACCCCAATTCAATCAAGAAGGATGCCGAGATGCCATTTTAATGAAGGGGGTAAGATGTACGAATATAATACTAAGAATCTGACGAAGTTTCTAGACACGTTTAATCTCAAGATTACCAAAGAAACGTCAAAGACAATTTACTTGATTGACCCCTATGGTGTAGAATTTATGTTCACACCTAGACTTGTTACATACAAGTTCAAATCTGAGGGTGGGGGAAAGACTACTCTTATTAATACGAAAACTATGTCGCACGTCCTAAAATCGTTGGACGAATACGCAGATTTTTGGGGTGCGAGGATGTCCTATGTTGAGATTGAGTACAGCACTAAAACTCGCAGAGCAGTCGGAAAGATTACATTAACATTGAAGTGATAGAATGGAAAATAATTTAGAACTTGCAATCATAGCAAATCTTCTTTATTCAAAGGATTATGCAACAAAAGTAATTCCATACCTCAAAAAGAGTTATTTTTCGAAACATAATGATACAATTGTTGAAGAAATCACAAAGTTCTTTGCAAATTACTCTACTGTTCCCTCAAAGAAAGAATTAATAATTGAAATCAGAACCCGAAAGGGGCTAGACATTGAAGATGCTGAAGCAATCACGAAAGTCATTGAAATGCTTGATGAGCATCCATTTAGCGAGGAAAGTAGTGAACGGTGGATTTACGATAAAACCGAGAAGTTTTGTCAGGAACGGGCACTTATTAACGCAATTACCGATTGTGCTGAAATCGTTGCTGAAAAGAATGAAACAAAACGAGAAAAGAATAAGGGCAGGATTTTTGATATCGTTAAAGACGCTTTAGCAGTATCTTTTGATGAGTCTATTGGACTTGATTATTTTAGAGATATTGAAAGACGCTGGGCGATGTATCACACGTCCGAAGATAAAATCAGTTGGGGCATTAAGGAGTTAGATGATATCAGTAATGGCGGTATTAGTAAAAAGAATCTAGTTTGTGTGGTTGCCCCAACGGGTAGCGGTAAGAGTCTTTTTATGTGCAGTATTGCTAGCAATGCCATCAAAAACGGCAATAATGTTTTGTATATTACGCTTGAAATGTCGGAAGATAGGGTGGCGGAACGAATTGACTCAAACCTCTATGGCGAATCTATCGATTCCATTCGGAATATGGATGAGGTGAAATATAAGACGAAAGCCGAAGAATTAGCAAAGAGGGATATGGGGCGATTAATTATTCGTGAATATCCAACGGGTGGAGCGAACGCCAATCATTTCAGGAAACTTTTAACGGAGTTGAAGAACCAGCAAAACTTTGTGCCTGATTTGATTGTGGTTGACTACCTGAATATTTGCAGTAGTTCAAGATATCTACCTGCACAAGTTAACAGTTATGGTATCATTAAGGCTATTTCCGAAGAACTTCGAGGGTTAGCGGTTGAGTATAATACGGCGGTTTTAACGGCAACGCAGACAAACCGAAGTGGTATCAATAATAGCGACTTGGAGATGACAGAGGTAAGTGAAAGTATTGCAACAGCATTTATTCTTGATATGTTTATTGCTTTGATTCGTACAGATACACTAGACGAACAGGGACAGATTCTAATCAAGCAGTTGAAGAATCGCTATAGTGATTTGACGAAGAATCGGACTTTCTGCTTAGGTATTGACAGAGACAGGATGACGGTTTACAGTCTAGATTCTGCATACAATTACAATAATCCGAAGAGATTTAGTTCGCCGTTACCGAGTGGTGTATCGGTTAAACAGAAAGGCAAATTAGACTTATCTAAGATTAACGTTTAAGTTGATTTAAATACAATCCGAAAATCAGAAAAGGTGCTTTGCGCCTTTTTTTGTTAAATAGAGGTAGAAAAATTTAATTCATCGGTAAGATGGAGCATAATAACAAATGGAAGAATTAATAGGCACGTTTTTTACTACCCTTCTTGCCAATGAATCGGGTACACTACTAGCATTTTTGTTTATTGCTATCTGTTATCTTTTGTGGGAAAAGAAAGAATCGAGAAACGTATTGATTAAGCAGAACGATACAATAAACGAATTGAACACGAATTATAACAAATCCATAAACGATATTATAATGCAGTATCACGATGGACAGATTAACATAGTTAAGGCATTGAATGAAATTAAAATCGTTCTAACGTCTATGGAACAAAAGATTCACTAGAATGGGATTGATTATGTCGATTTGGAAATGGCTAACTAATTTATTAAAGAGTGCTGAAGTAGCAAAAATTGAAGCGTCCTTAGAGAAAACAAAGAAGGACTTTGAAGAGACTATGCGCAAAAGATTGAAGGGGGTAGAAAAGGAATCTCAATCTTTAAAGAACGCATCGACGGAATTATCTAAGACTGCTATTGGACTAACTGCGCTACTTGAAGAAAAACTTGAGACGGTAGAGAAGCGGTTTGAGTGTTTAAAAAACTCGGTAGAAGACATAGTAATCATCAAAACTAGTCAGAAACGAATTATTACAATTAATCAATATGCCTGCAAGATTTTTGGCATAGAAGAAAAGATTTGTTTGGGGAAGACAATTGAAGAGTTGATGACGATATATCCAAACCTGAACGAGATTTTAAAGATTTTCAACAAGAACGAATCCGAATCCCTATCAACAAACAAGCAAGTCAAATTCAACACACATTTAAACGACTTAATTATTGAAGTAAGCATAACTCCATTAACCGTCAAAGGAAAAGACGATATAGAATTGGTAATTGTTGGACACACCAAAACGGAAGAAGAAGCAAAGGCAACGGACTTAATTTTGAACAGTCTGCCGAAGCCATTAATTACCCTAGACACGGAGTTGAAGGTATACTATATCAATCATCAGGCAGAGGTTGAATTCGGATTATCGAATAACAGCGCAAGAGGAAAAGAACTTTCAGAATTGGTGCAACAAGACTTTGCAAAGAAATTGATTAAGGCGACAAAAAAGAACAAAGAAGTGAAAGTAGACAAGCGTGCTAAAGTTTTCAGCACATATGTAGATGGAAAACCGAAGTTTCACATAATCTCATTCTTATAATCAAAATTTGCAGAGAAAAGTAAGAAATAGTTAACCATCTAGACATATTTTGACTAACCCCACACTTCGTGGGGTTTTCTTTTATTCTTTAAATACTTCGGTTAAAGAAGACGTGAGAAATGGCTAATCCCTATCTAAATTTTCGTGAGACAATCGAGCAGGATTTAGTGGAAGACTTAATCGATGAAGCGATTGACATACACAGTGAACAATTTTTTTATATACCGAGGAAACTTGTATCGGTTGATGACATTCTAGGAGAAGACAGGCTATCGGAATTTAAGACGGCGTATCCGATAGATGCCTATTTGGAGAGCGTTCCGAATCTAGAAGGGCAAGGTATGCTTATTCAACAATTTGGCACGCTGATTGACTATACGGCTAACTTAGTTATTTCTATCAGACGGTGGAAAGAAGCGGTTGGGAAGTTCGGGGAGACGATATTACCCAATCGTCCGTGCGAGGGTGATTTATTATACTATCCTCTAGGGGGTGGATTATTTGAGATTAAGTTTGTTGACACGAAAAATCCCTATGCTCAATTGGGTAAGTTCTATGTCTATCGTCTGACGATTGAGTCCTTCCAATACAATTCTGAGAAGATGGACACAGGCATTGAAAATATTGACGTATTTGAAAAACTTAGGACGTTTGATGAATTGGCTACTGAGGACACGTTTAATGGTGGTATTGGGAAGATTGAAGTGGTGAGCGGTGGCAAAGGATACACCAACCCAACAATTACGGTTAACTCCGAACACGGGACGGGTGCTAAGTTTAAGATTCACACAACGGATGGGGTTATTACAAAGATTGACGTTCTTTCTGAGGGGCAGGGCTACGAGGAAGGGGATGAGATTACCCTATCGGGCGAATGTGAAGAAGAAGCGGTACTTAATTGTTCGGACGGTTTTACGATTAACGTGGATGAAGCAGGTTTAGGAAATAATCGAGAATTTAAGAACGTTGGAAATGAGAGATTGGTTGGATTTGATGAAAATAATCCATTTGGAGAGGTTTAATCGATGAGTAGCAAGACAAGTGGAAAGCCATTTTATTTTGGTATTATTCGAGGGGCGATTGGGGCATTTGGTGCTTTATTCTCTAATATCAGGATTGAGCGCAGAGAAGGCGATAGTGTAAAGGGAAAGAAAAAGCAGAGCATTAAAGTTCCTATCGTATACAGTAACAAAGAAAAGTGGTATAATGCCTTAACGAGTGACCCCGATAGAGAAAACGAAGTTGCGACTACCTTTCCGAGGATGGCGTTTGAAATTCTTGGGATGACTTATGATTCTTCGAGAAAAACGACTCGGAGTATGACTTTATCTTGCAACACAGAAGACGGACGGATTGCGGTTAACAATCCCGCACCGTGGAACTTAGAAGTTGGTTTATACCTTGTATCAAATAAGACGGAAGATGTTTTGCAGATATTAGAGCAGATATTACCGACATTTAATCCCGACTACACACTAGAATTAAAGACGGTTGATGACTTAAATCTGACGCAAAAAGTCCCGATTAGTCTGACGAGTATTGGCATACAAGATGACTATCAGGGCGATTATACAACCCATAGAGTTATAATCTACACGTTATCGTTTACAATTAAGTTGAACTTCTACGGGCAATTGTTGACTACGCCATTGATTACAGAAGTCAATCAGAATTTCAACGATGATTTTATTGACTCGTGGGATGGTGATGTAAAGACAGGGCAAATAACACACACAAGAACATACTTAAATACAACAAGCGCAAAACAGGATGAAAACTAAGATGACAGATTTAAATTCCATTGCCAATATTTTGAACGAGATGGCATACAACGAAAACAACGTGATTAAATTTCCCGACTCACAAGATGCTTGCGATTGGGTTCGAGGTTTGGCAGGAGAATGTCTCAAGAGTCTGAACGGCAATTCAGCGTTCAAGAAACTTCTTTCCCAATATGCCGAACATCTTAAAAAGTTGATTCGTGATGATGTTGTTCCTGATAAATCTAAGTTGGTGATTACTCCTGTAGTCGAGAAGGTAGTGAAGTATGTTGACCAATCAATTGTCCGAATTACCTTTACGGGGAATTTTGAAGAATATTTGAATACAGACACTATCGGAAGGATGGAGTTATCTTTCTATTATGAATTGGACAGGATGGATCATCCGATTATTGGCGCAGTTATCGATGACGCTTTTATTTCAAACCTCTATAACAACTATCGCAAGAAGGAATACTACTATACCGATGACAAAAAGTTAGCCTTAGAGGGTACTGCTATTCTTATCAAGATGCGAAAGATTCTTGCTGATGTGTATTATGAGCAGTTTAAAAAGAAGATGAAGACACCCCCGAAGATTAAGAGTGAAGGGAACTATGGATATTTTTCCGTTTCCGTTCCGATGAAGAGTGAGAGCAAACCCCCAAAGTGGAAGTGGTAATTGTTCGAAAAATAACCCCACACTTCGTGGGGTTTTCTTTAAATTAAATTGCTTTCTATTTTATAGAGTTTATAGATAAAGGGTGCTTTAGTATCACAAATTTTAAGATTTGTTTCTGCCACTTCTTTCATTAGGATATCATTAAGTTCGGATTCTACATCTTTCACGGCATATTTGAGATTTACTAAACTACCTCTAAACCTTTGCAAATGATAATTTAGATTATCGGAAACGATTAGCGCTGGTAGATATTGAGAGTTCTTTTTCTCTTTGTATTCTTTATAACCAACCTCAATATAGAAGTCGTACATAGATTTGTGGGAGAATCGGACTAAATTGTAATCATAACCAAATATATTGCTTTTTCGCATCGAAATATCAAACGTCGATTTATACTGTCCGAAGAAGTCGAGAGAACAGATATCGATTATATCGTTTAAATTTTCTATTGCTTTATCAAGAGATATGGTATGTGATGGGACTACTTGGTAATATAGATTTTCGATGAAATAATCCAATTGAACACTTTGCATCTATAGAACCCCTATATCATCAAAATATATTCATTATATCATACCCATTTAAATAAATCTATGAACTTCGTTAATAATGATGGGCGTTTTCTTGTGAATTCGCCATTTGGTTATGTTTCCTTTGATTCGGTTACTAGGCGAGAAGACGACTCCGTACGAGTTTGTTTTCGCAATTCATCCCTATGCTGTTCGCCGAATCATCTACTCAAGACGAGAGAAGGGTTTAAGAAAGCCAATACCCTACGGGTTGGGGACTTTGTTTTTCCGAACGAGGTGGTTGTATCGGTTTCTTTATCCGAGCCTACTGAGTTATATGACTTGGTTAATGTTGACAATCCTGAAAACTCTTATTATACGAATTCGGTCGTTTCTCACAATTGCGAATTTGCGGGTTCATCTTCTACGCTAATTGATGGTGAGTTGTTGGTAAAAATGAAGTTTGAAACACCGATACACACCAATAAAGACGAAACGATTCGGTATTGGGAAGTTCCACAGAAAGGGCACACCTATGTTATGACGGTTGATGTTTCGAGAGGTAGGGACTTAGACTATTCGGCTTTAATTGTTTTTGATGTGACGGAAATACCCTATAAGGTTGTAGCCACATTAAAAGACAATAACATCCCTGTTATAAAATTTCCCTTGCTTATAGGACAAATTGCTACGGCATACAATGAAGCATACATTCTAATCGAAAATAACGACTTGGGCGAATCCGTTTGCAATGACTTATGGTTTACGCAGGAGTATGGTAACGTTCTATGGACTAAGAACGGCAAAATTGCGGGTGGAGCAGGTGCAACTATCGGAATAAGGACGACTAAACAAGTTAAGGTGCGTGGTTGTGGAGCGATTAAAGAAATCATCGAGAAGGGGCAAATTGTACTTAACGATTTCCGAATTATAGAGGAGTTGGGCGTATACGTTCAAAACAACCGTGGCACATACGAAGCACAGGACACACATATTAATGACGATTTGTGTAGTTGCCTATTCTTGTTTGGCTATTTCAGCGTTCTAGATTACTTTAAGGATTTAACCAATACAAACATAACAAAAAAGTTAATGGATAGGTATGAGCAACAACTAGAGGATGATATTGTACCTGTAGGTTTCTTTCCACAACAAAACGATGAGGAAGAAAACCAAAAACTATCAGAGGAACAGATTTCTCTCTTGAATACACTTAAATAGACTGCACTATGGCAGACGATTCGACAGACGATTTATATACTATGGTTATGCGATTGATTGAAGATGAGGAAGAGTTCAAGTTAAAGGCATATGCTTTTTATGACAATCCTCAAGCGATATCTTTGAAAGAGTTCAAGGAAGATTTTAAGCGGTTTAAGTACACGAAAAATCTGATTGAGAAATACAAAACGGCGTACTCACACGGAACACAACTAGTTGACGAACGACTTATATTGAATCATATAACCATATTGCATAATTTGTTTGGAAATTTCGCTTCGATTGGACTGTTTAGTAAAGTAGAATCTGACTATTGGTATATTCTTAAAACTTTCTTGGTGTTCTTGAACATTATGCCGAGAGATTTTGATACTCGGAATCAGATTAAAATTGATGAGAAATTAATGGAAAAATTGGAGAATTTATAGATGGCTAACGGATATAAAAGTTGGGGGATGCTTGATTCGGGCATAGCCTTGAGATTGTTGTATATGCTCACTACACCTTTTAAAGAGAATCCTCTTTACAAGGCAGGGACGATTGATGAAAAGGGAAATTACATTTTACCGAAGAACAAGCGAGTAAAACCCGAACAACGACCAACGTATCTAGATAGGCTAGTAATCAATGTTAAGAAATTGATTAATAAGTTGCCTGCAGGTGAGAATATGCTTAAAAACTTACTAGCGGCTATGATTTTGATTAAGGAAGGAATTGAAACGGAAAATCCGAAACTCTTGGAAGAAAGTGTTCAATTGCCAAATCCCGATGATGTCAAATATGTTAATGATAAGGTTAGTTTCTATACCATATGGGAAGAGTATTGTAGATTAAAAGAAGAGGTTGGTGTTGGTGCTATTAGTGGTGGTAATGGTATGCCTGCAAACAACGTCAGTTCGGGTTTTGTATGTTTGAATGATTCACCTTTGAAATGGGGCGTTATACGGAGAAAAGCGCATCTAAAAACACTCAAAGGCACTAAATAGATATGGAATAATTTCCGAACAATGCTGTTTGATTGTTCCATTGGATTTATCATTTTTCATTTTTATGACCTCCTATAAATTTGCCCCCACTAGTTGGGGGTTCTTTTTGCCTAATACTATCGTGATTTTTTCAAAAACTTGACTTTTTCCGAAAAATATGGTATAATATATTTTCTTAAAGAAATTAAGAAATTAATTTTTTAAGCACGATGGAATCGTGATTTTAAAACATTCTTTTAAATGATGATTAAGAACATCATTTAAGAACAGAAAATAATAATATTTTTAAAGAAAAGGGAAAATGTACCTATAAATTGCAAAACGACAAGAAATCTTGATATTATAGGTAAAACCCCTTTAAAAATCAAAAAAACTGATAATCCCCCCGAAGG
>CAYNMA010000086.1:0-5253 GCA_964398075.1 uncultured Bacteroides sp.
ATAGATACCACGATTGTGGAGACGAGATTGTGGAGACGACACGCCCCCGTGTCGTTCGAGCCGCAAGGCTCGATTTGGCATACCGTGTTTGGGGACGCGGGCGCCTCGCCCGCGGTATAGATACCACGATTGTAGAGACGAGATTGTGGAGACGACGCGCCCTAGTGTCGTTCGAGCCGCAAGGCTCGATTGTATCCGCTCTGCTGTTAATTGTTAATTGTTAATTGTTAATTGTTAATTGTTAGCCGCAGCCGTCCGTTTAAAAACACCCACTTCCGTCCCTTTTCTTCCATTGTTCTTGCACGCAGTGCAAAGGAAACCAACCGCCCCCGCAAAAAAAGTGACGAAAAAACTTGCATATTTCAAATTTTTATCTTATCTTTGCACTGAATTTAATTGATACCGCGTATGAATGACTTTTTGAAATTTAGTACCCAACAGTTGGGAATGAACTCTATGCACGTAGAGGAAGTGATGAACAAATCTATAGGAGCGTCTTACATCTCGCCCTCGATTTTGGAGGAAAGGCAACTTAATGTAACCCAAATGGACGTCTTTTCCCGTCTGATGATGGACCGTATCATCTTCCTTGGCACGGAGGTGAACGACTACACTGCCAACGTGATTCAAGCACAGTTGCTCTACTTGGACAGTGTCGACCAGGACAAGAGCATATCTATCTACCTCAACACCCCGGGAGGTAGCGTATATGCAGGTTTGGGTATTTACGATACAATGCAATATATAGGCGCAAAGGTGGGCACCATCTGCACGGGTATGGCGGCTTCTATGGGCGCCGTTCTACTCGTTGCTGGAGAGAAAGGTATGCGGGCTGCTTTGCCACACTCGAGGGTGATGATTCACCAACCTATGGGCGGAATACAAGGACAAGCGTCCGATATTGAGATTACTGCACGAGAAATACTCAAACTCAAAGAGGAACTGTACCATATTATCTCTGACCATTCAGGACAGAGCATGAAGAAAATCACTGCCGATGCCGACCGTGATTACTGGATGACTGCCGACGAAGCACTTAAATACGGCATGATTGATACTGTGTACTCAAAGAAATAAAGCCGTGGCAAGAGTAACAACACATAGCACGTGCGCCCTCTGTGGGCGCACGCTGCCATCTTCGCAGATGGTCAAAGGGACAAACGGATGGGTCTTCTGCAAAGACTGTATCAAGCAAGTCGAGGACCTGCACATCATGGTCTCGCAGATGAACCCCGTCAACGAGGCAAGTGCGACACTGGAGCAACGGCAGGCTGCACTCAAGGACATACCTAAGCCACACGAGATAAAAGCCTTCCTCGACCAATATGTCATTGGACAAGACGAAGCCAAGAAAAGCCTCGCTGTGGCGGTCTACAACCACTACAAGCGGCTCACACAACCCGAGACCAACGACGGCATCGATATCGAGAAATCCAATATCATCATGGTCGGTTCTACCGGTACGGGCAAGACCTTGATGGCGAAGACCATCGCACGAATGCTCACCGTACCCTTCACCATTGTGGATGCCACCGTCCTCACCGAGGCGGGGTATGTCGGAGAGGATGTCGAGTCTATCCTCACACGACTCCTACAAGAAGCCGACTTTGACGTCGCAAAGGCGGAACGAGGCATCGTCTTTATCGATGAGATTGACAAGATTGCACGTAAGTCCGACAACCCAAGCATCACACGCGATGTCAGCGGCGAAGGGGTGCAACAAGCATTGCTGAAACTCCTCGAGGGTACCATCGTCAATGTCCCACCTAAGGGAGGACGTAAGCACCCCGACCAAGAGTATATTCATGTCAATACGCAGAACATACTCTTCATCTGCGGTGGTGCCTTCGATGGCATTGAGAGTAAGATTGCCCAGCGTCTAAATCGCCACGTGATAGGATTCGAGTCCACCAAGCAACGCCAACATATCGACCCAAGCGACATGCTCAAGTACATAGCCCCACAAGACCTAAAGGCCTTCGGACTCATACCCGAGATTATCGGTCGTCTACCTATATTGACGCACCTCGAACCACTTAACAAAGAGGCGCTTCGACGAATCTTAACCGAACCTAAGAACGCCATCACCAAGCAGTATATCAAACTCTTGAAGATGGATGGAGTAAAGTTAACCTTTGCCGATGACGCTTTGGATTATATCGTCGATAAAGCCGTGGAATATCACTTAGGCGCACGGGGACTGAGGTCGCTGACGGAAACGGTCATGCGAGACTTGATGTACGACTTACCTTCAAGCGACACCAAAGCCTTCAAGGTCGATAAGGCGTATGCCCAACAGAAACTCGACACTGCTGATCTCCTCCGCCTCGAACAATCACTCTAAAGACGGACGTCCGTTTAAGTTGCCCCTGCTTTTGCAGTGTCAAACAAAAAAAATTACGATACCAAGGTTACCTTTTGTCTTTTTGATGCCATAACAATATAGAACGAGTTAGTTAGACTAGTTCATTAGACTGATTAGTTAAACCAATTAATTTATATTCGTTATGAAAAAGACAATGATGGCCCTCGCACTCTGCCTGATGAGTGCAATGATTTTTGCTGGGAACCGCCAAGTATCAACCACTCTGCCTGCTGAGACACCTTACGTAGTGCTTACCCTCGATGGAAAACAACGCATCGTGCAACCCACCCAGGCTGCCATGAGAGAGGTCGACGACAATCATGTGGAGTGCATCGTATATGCCGGTAAAGACAAAGCCAAGGTGACACTACCTATCAGTTTCGACAATGTCCTCTCGATAGGTTACCATGCCTTGGACATCGCACACGACCTGCATATCATCTCCGATGAGCAATGGCAGATGATCGTCAACGAGTGTCAACGATTAGGTGGATGTAAGTAGATATGACCGACAACGAGATAATACGAGCCTTCAAAGGCAACGACCAAAAGGGTATTCGCTGGGCATACAATGCCTGGCGAGTGCCATTTCGGACGGCTCTCTCTTTCCGTGTCTCACACCTCCCACTCGATGAGGACGACCTCTGCGATGTGTATCAAGAAGCCTTCATCCGCATACAGCAACATATCTTGGCAGATAGGATTGTGCCCGACCATGAGGGTTCGCTGCTGGCGTACCTCAAAGAGATAGGCTTCTATGTGGCGCAGGAGATGGTGCGTGCTCGCAAGGAGATACCTGTCTCACGCGTTAGTCAGTCCGATAGCGACGATGAACAAGAGAGCGTCAACACACCGGAGGACGAAGCCGAGATAAAGCAAATACATGAGACAGGCTACGACCCTCTGGCGGACTATGAGACCGTGGAGAGAGAACGTATTATCCGTGAACAAGTCATGCTGATGGGGCAACCATGTGCACCGCTACTTATCGGGGTCTTGTGGCAGAACCTATCTATGGCGCAGATTGCTAAGAGACTACATTATAGCAATGCCGACTCGGCGAAGGCGCAGAAGGCTAAGTGTATGAAGAAAGTGAAGACCTTTGTCAAACAACGACTAATAGAATACGGCTATGGATACTAACTACAACAACGATCAACTCGAACGTGATATTGAGAATGCTATCCGTGCTCGTGGTCTGAAAGAACAGATGCAGCAGTGGGACGAGGAAGAGAAACGCAAGTCCTCCAAGCAATGGCGTTGGCGTAAAGCACGCCGATGGCTATATTCGCTTTCGGCAGTGGCTGCCGTGGCGTTGGTCCTCATCTGCATCGTACCTGCCTCCACTTGGCGACAGGCATGGAAGATGGGACGATACACACTCTATCAGCAGTATGCACGCTATTTCCACAAGCCATCTGCCACCTACAAGAACTCCTCCGAGGATATACTCCTGATGGCGCAATCTGATATAGCCGAGATAGGCGAACGAAACAGTGAGAGCCATGCTCTGGGTGCTAATGACCCTATTGCGGAAATCACGGGTGAGATGCAGAATGGCAATTATGCACTTGCACATAGGATGCTGGAGGATGTGGAACTCGATGAGTCGGAACCTCGATACGAAGAGACGCAGGTGGATGTGGAGTACCTTTGTGCCCTCTGCGAACTAGGTCTCGCTATGGATAATGAGGAAGAGGTGACAGAAGATGACAGTTCTAAGTACTGCATCAAACGAGGCAAGACCGCTAAGCAGCGTAGGATGGCTAAACGAATGTTGGAAGAGATTGCACAGTCGGAGAGCCGCCACGCACCACAAGCCGCAGCACTCGTCGAAGAGTTCAAATAAGACTTCAGAATAGGTTTAATGGGCTTTAATGGAGATTTTTTTAGATTTTTTGACCACGTATTTTATGACCCATTCGTGTCAATACGCCGTAGGCGTCCGAATGTCACCCGTCCATTAGCGCAGCGGTCTTGTGTCATTTAGCGAAGCGGTCTTTTAGTGAAACGTTCTTTTATTTGGCGGATAACACAAAATAGCGTATCTTTGCCAAATGAAATGAAATAATCTAGTCAAGTATGAGTTTTAAGACGTATTGGAAAGAGGGCAAGGTGCCTTTCGTGGTTAAAAGTGTGCTGCTGGCTGTGGTCGTAGGTATCGTGCTTCTGTTGGGCGCATATTTCTGGTTGAAGCATTACACCCGTCATGGCGACGAACTACAAGTGCCCAATATCTGTGGCATGTATATCGAGGAGGCTGAGGTGACGCTGCAGACCAAGGGATTGCACTTGGTAGTGATCGACTCTACCTACTCGAAGCGTGTACCATTAGGCAGCGTGGTGGAGCAAGACCCTTCCGCAGAGTCGTTTGTCAAACAAGGACGTGCCATCTATGTCGTTGCCAATGCTCGCTCGAAGCGTCAAGTGCCAATACCCGACCTTCGGGATGTGTCCTATCGTCAGGCTGAGGCTACCCTGCGTGCCTTGGGATTGAGCGTGAGCAGCGTGGAGTATGAGGCTTCGGAATATAAGGACTTGATATTAGATATCCGCAAGAACGGCCTATCCGTGGAGAGTGGTACGCGTCTGCCAGAAGGCGACTCTGTGACCTTGGTAGTGGGGAGTGGCAGTGGCGAGAACACGGTGGCAGTACCCGACTTAGTGGGTAAGACTCTCACTGAGGCTCGTGAAGCCTTACTCGGTATTCATCTTATCGTGGGGGCTACGATATGCGACACACCTATGGAGGACGGCAAAGAGTATTATATCTACTCTCAAGACCCACAGTCGGGTATATGGGCACAAGAAGGTGACCATGTCGACCTCTATCTATCGGACGACCCTAACAAACGTGCTGCTGTGACCTCTACGGCAGACGAAGACGA
>CAYNMA010000086.1:5353-10845 GCA_964398075.1 uncultured Bacteroides sp.
TCTAATGACCGACGAGGAACTCGATAATATTGAGCAAGGAGAACCTTTTGAGCGTTATAGGCAAGAGGTCGACCGAGGACAAGCACCGCTGCGTATCGACAAGTACTTGTTCTTGCACCTGAGTGGCACTTCTCGAAACCGGATACAGTCGGCTGCCGATGCAGGGAATGTGTGGGTCAACGGCAAACCGGTAGCTTCGAACTACAAGGTCAAGCCTGGCGACATCGTGCAGGTGCTCCTCAACCATGAGCGCAGAGACTATACCATCACGCCCGAGAACATCCCTATTGATGTCGTGTACGAGGACGACAGCGTACTGGTGGTGAATAAACCTGCGGGACTGGTGGTGCACCCTGGGCATGGCAACTGGAACGGGACACTACTTAACGCTTTGGCATACTATTTTCAAGGAAAGATGGATATGAACGACCCATCGATAGGGTTGGTTCATCGTATCGATAAGGACACAAGTGGGCTTCTGCTTATTGCTAAGACGCCCATGGCAAAGACCTCTCTGGCTATGCAGTTCTTTGAGCACACAACCGAACGCACCTATAATGCCCTTGTGTGGGGCACTTTCTCTGAGAACGCAGGGACGGTGGAAGGCGCCTTGGCACGAGATAACAGAGACAGGCAGATCTTTCGCGTGTGGGACTTAGAGGAAAACCCACTGGCAAAGCCGGCTGTAACGCATTGGCGCGTCTTGGAACGCTTCCCGTATGTGACCCTCATAGAGTGCCGACTGGAGACCGGTCGTACACATCAGATACGTGTTCACATGCGGCATATAGGTCACCCCCTCTTTGCCGACGAACGCTATGGCGGTATGGAGATACTGAAAGGCTTACCCACACAGAAGTATAAGCAGTTTATACAGAACTGCTTCGCCTTGTGTCCCCGACAAGTGTTGCACGCCAAGACCTTGGGCTTCACCCACCCCGTCACAGGCGAGCGAATGCACTTCGACTCCGATTGGCCTGCCGATATGACTAACCTAATAGAGAAATGGAGGAAGGGATGTTCTTAAAATTGCTTTTGAGATGATTTGTGGATTTTTATTTAGGAGATGGTTGGCTTGAACGAAGGAGCAATGCGAGCATTGTGACTGAGTGAAAGACAAGCAGATTCAAATAAAAAACACAAAGCACTCAAAAAGTGGCAACACATCCCAATTGGTAGAAAAACAGTTAAACGTGGAATTTTTAGAACATCCCGTATGAAACAGCAACGAATACTTTGGGCAGATGACGAGATAGAGTTACTGCACCCTTATGTCCTTTTCTTACAGCAGAAAGGCTACGAGGTAGTGACTGCCAACAACGGCACTACCGCTATCGAACTATGCAGCAGTCAGGTGTTTGACATCGTCTTTCTTGACGAGAACATGCCTGGCATGTCTGGCTTAGAAGCCCTGAGCGAGATAAAGGCTATCCGCCCAGCCTTGCCGGTGGTGATGGTGACGAAGTCGGAAGAGGAGAACATGATGGATATGGCAATAGGCGAGAAGATTGCTGACTACTTGATCAAACCTGTCAACCCTAATCAGATATTGCTGACACTTAAGAAACATGTTCATCAGCGCGATATCGTCTCGGAGCACACCAACTCCAACTACCGGCAGGAGTTCTCCGATATTGCATATATGATCGATACTGCCACAACCTTAGAGGAGTTTATCGCCATACAGAAAGTGCTGGTGCATTGGGATATAGAGTTGCAAGGTATCGACTCGTCGATGCGTGAGATGCTGCTTTTGCAGAAGGAACAAGCCAACAAGGCTTTTGCTAAGTTCATCTCTCGCCATTATGAAGAGTGGTTTGCCGACCCACAGAAACGACCGTTGCTCTCACCCGACCTGTTCAAGTCTGCCGTGTTCCCCCTGTTGGACAAAGGTGAGAAGGTATTCGTGGTGGTGATCGATAACTTCCGATACGACCAATGGAAGGTACTGCAACCTTTGTTGTCGGAGTGGTTCAATGTGACGGAGGATAAGTTGTATTGCACCATACTACCTACCGCAACGCAGTATGCACGTAACGCTATCTTCTCGGGACTGATGCCGTTGCAGATCAAAGAGATGTTCCCCGAATTATGGGTCGAGGAGGACGAAGAGGAAGGTAAGAACCTGAACGAGGAGCAGTTGGTGCAGACCTTGCTTACTCGGTATCGCAAACCGTATAAGTTCACCTATAACAAGATCAATGAGTCCGACTACTGCGAGAAACTGATAGGTCGACTCAAGGGTTTCAATACGCCGCTTAATATCGTGGTTGTCAACTTCATTGACATGCTGTCGCACTCTCGTACCGACAGTAAGATGATGAAAGAGTTGATGGGTGACGATGCCGCTTACTTATCCCTGACGCAGAGTTGGTTTAAGCACTCGAACACCGCACTGTTGTTCCAGCGTATAGCCGAGTTGGGCTATAAGGTGGTGCTTACTACCGACCATGGTACGATAGGTGTGGACGAACCGATACAGATTGTTGGCGACAAGAACACAAACACAAACCTGCGTTATAAAGTAGGTAAGTCATTAGCGTGCAAAGACAAGGATGTGTTTATCATGGAGAAACCGCATTTATGTGGGCTTCCTGAGCCGAATCTGTCGAGCACGTATATTTATGCCACGGGTAACAAGTTCTTCGCCTACCCGAACAATTTCAACTATTACGCATCGTATTACCGTAACACCTTCCAGCACGGAGGTATCAGTATGGAGGAGATGCTCGTGCCGTTGATAACGATGGAGCCTAAGTGATGCAATGGTTGTTCTTAGCAATAGGATCGGCTCTCTGTCTTGGCTTTTATGACATCAGCAAGAAACAGAGCCTGCTATATAACAGTGTGCCGACGGTGTTGTTCCTCTCGGTGCTCGTGAGTAGCCTACTGTTGTTGCCGTTCCTCCTTGTCTCTCGGTTAGCACCGTCTTTGTTGGCAGACACGCTGCTCTATGTGCCAAAGGTAGATCTACACACGCACTTGTTGATATTCCTCAAGTCGTGTATCGTGTTGCTGTCTTGGGGACTGGTCTACTGTGCTATGCAGCGGTTGCCTCTGACCGTAGTGTCGCCTATCACGGCTACTCGACCGATGTGGACCCTGTTGGGGGCATTGCTTCTCTTTGGCGAACGACTGAACGGCTGGCAGTGGGTAGGCGTGAGTGTGGCTATCGTGTCGTTCCTCTTGTTCTCGTATGCAGGACGGAAAGATACCTCGGGAGAGTTGGACCATAAGTATATCATCCTGCTGTTGTTGGGAACACTGTGTGGCTCGGCATCGGGCTTGTACGATAAGTACCTAATGCACAGCCTCAATCATGCGGCGGTGCAGGTCTATTATACGTTCTACCAGACCTTACTGATGGGAATAGTGTGCTTAGTTATTGCTATCAAGAACGGACAGTGGCGGCAGAGCGTGAGGTCGAAGGGCTGGATAGTGGGCATTTCGGTGTTCTTGATCTTGTCCGATTTCCTATACCTCGTAGCCTTGTCCTATCCCGATTCGATGATATCTATCATCTCTTTATTACGCCGTGGTGGCGTTATCATTCCGTTTATCTACGGAGCCGTTTTCTTGCACGAGAAGAATCTCCGCTGGAAAACCATCTGCCTCATCGGTGTGTTCCTTGGCATGCTCTGCCTTGTCTTCGCATGTTAATGACTGCTTGTTAATGATTGCATGTTGGTGATTTATGGGGTGATTGTTATGACTATGTTTTTAATGGTCATTTAATGGGCTTTAATGGAGGATTTTTTTAGATTTTTTTGGCGGAGTGACAGAGTATTTTATGTCAATTGATATCAATACGCCGCTGTCGTTCGTTTATGACTTTTTGATGCGGTTGCCCTGGAGAACCCTATATGCAATTTGCATACTAATGAAAATAGTCTTATCTTTGCAGCGCAAAGCCCACGCGAGGACTTTCGTTGACGGATGCGATGGCATCCCGAGAGAGTGGTAGGGCGGGTTTTGTACATAATAATGCGTTTGCTAACGCTTGCAATTCGACTGTTGAACCTAGGAAATTCAAAAGTTTTGTTCGAGAGCAAGATTAGCAGATGCTCATGGGTGTATCTACACTGGCATGTACCGATTCGGTATATGTTCAGTACGATATACACGCGTGGGTTTCTGCAAGTATTTTTCGACAAAACGGGTTTTCCTAGGACCACAACAGCGGATTTACAAACAGAAGTCCGCGTTTTTTTATGTGCCTACATGTGAACGCACCCACACAAGGGCATAACCATAAAGGAACCCGCCGAAAATCCTATACAAGAGTAGGCAAATAAATTTAATGTCTATGACAGATTCATTTTTAGACATGTATCTTCAACGAGGTTGGGGAAGCATGAACAAAAACGATTTTGAGGTGTACATATTCTACTGTATCCTTCAAAAAGACGAGTATCGTGATTTGAATGATTACGAACTGAGTGTAAAACTAAAGATTCCGCAAACCAAAGTTAAACGGTTGAGATACGAAGCGGACCTTAAGTATCTGCAACCGGAAACGGATGCATACAATGAGCAATTCCGTGAAGTGTTGAAAGAAGCCAAACCGCAAATGAAAGGCGATAAGTATGTTGAGTTTGTTATGGAGAATAAAGGGTTGTATCTTTATATTGACAACTTACTCAAGAAAGATGGTCGTGTAGGTGACCGCTCTTTTAATTCAGAGATTATGGTTATAAGTCTTGACAACTTGACCTATCTGCTGACGAAGACCATACTTACCGAAAAAGAAAAGAAGGATATCCTTTCTGCTTTCCAGAAACAAGATAAAAGCATCACTCTGCCGACTGCTGTCTTGGAAATAATAAAAGCATTTGCAAATGGCTTAGGACAAGGAATAACAAGTGGACTGACAGTAAAACTATGGGATTTTGCAGCTGACAACATCTTAAAAATAGTCCCATCTCTTTTCAATAAATGTGTTCAATCAATTTAATAGAAATGAAATAAATCAATAACAAAATGAAAAAGCTCACATTACTAAGTATTGCCCTACTGATGGGAGTGTCAGTATGGGCTGATGATGTAATAAATGTCAGTGTCTATGACGATTGTAGGAAAAATGGATATATAAATGGTGTAGAGAATGGACATGAATATATTGACCTAGGTCTGCCAAGTGGTATCAAATGGGCATCTTGCAATGTCGGTGCAGAGACTCCAGAAGGGAATGGTAACTACTATGCATGGGGTGAGGTAGTAACAAAAAAGGACTACTCATGGTCAACCTACAAGTATGCTAATGGCAGTTCCAACACACTCACGAAGTATTGCAATGATTCTACGTTTGGAAATAATGGTTTCAAGGATAATAAGACTACGTTAGACTTAGAGGACGATGCAGCTCATGTCAATTGGGGTGGTGCTTGGCGAATGCCGACAAGTGCAGAATTTGACGAACTGCTTGATAGTTGCACATGGACTTGGACAACACAAAATAATGTCAATGGTTACTTGGTAACAAGTAAGACGAA
>CAYNMA010000087.1:0-10496 GCA_964398075.1 uncultured Bacteroides sp.
TGGAGCGCAGCGGAACAACTGACTGCCGCCCGACACCGCTTTGATTGTTCGAGCGAAGCGAGTTAGAGAGGCCGGAGTTCCGCCAATGTCAGATTGAAGCACCCACCTTCGCACACGATGTGAGCGACAGCGAACTTATGGAAGGCTGGAGGTTTGACGCACGCAGCGAGAGCGGAGTGCGGCAATCTTCCAGTTCCTCTCTGCCCACAGGGCAAGTCTTCCGGCATCGCAGCGTCAGCGGAGATGACGGATGTCTTGCCGGGCGTTTAATGAACAAATTAGTTCCCAACCTGGTAAGACACGGATATTTCTGCTCAGTTCATTTTTTTGTTGGCAAAATGTTCACTTTTTGATGCTACTTAAGAACTGTGACAGTTCATCTCCCGAAATATATAGACCTTGCATCCTTTCTATATCACTGCTATTTTTCTCTACCAGCATATCTCCTTTACCTAATAAATCCTGGGCTCCGCTTGCATCCAGAATTGTCATTGAGTCAACTGCTTGAGGCAATTTAAATGATACTCTATAAGGTATGTTTGTTTTAAGAACACCCGTGACTATTTGTGCTGAAGGTCTCTGGGTCGCGATTATTAGATGTATTCCCAAACTTCTAACTCTTTGAGCCAAAAAGACTAGCATCTTTTCGAAATCTTTTCTCGTCCCTAGCATTTCTGCCGTCTGAATCAAGTCGGCATATTCATCTATAACTATGACGAGACGTTTGATTTTAGAATCGGGATGTTTTTCATTGTACTCCACTATATCGCGGCACTTCGCTGTCCTTAGGATATTTGTCCTTTCTATCTTGTCCGTATCATTAATCTTGTTCAGAGCATCCAATGCCTCGTCGGCTTCCACGATGACATGGCCTCCGTAAAGATATTTTGGGACATCATCAAAGTATGTAAAATCGGTCATTTTGGGATCAATGATCAATAATTGTAATTCATCAGGGCTAAACTGGTTCAAGAGGCTAACGAGTACTGAATATAGGAATACTGTTTTGCCAGAACCAGTGGTCCCAGAAACAAGTAAATGTGGTGCCTCTGCAATGTCAAGAATCGCAAATTCCCCATCTGGCTTCTGTCCTGCCACTACATTCAAGAATCCTTTCTGCCCCTGCAGTTTATCCAAATTATCCAATAATTTCACTGTTTTTCCGCCCTCAAAAGGAATGTCGACCGCTATCAGAGATGTGCCGCGAATCGGGGTAATCATAATTTGACCCATCGCCTGCATCCTAAGTGCTATGTCAGCGCTACTTCGTTCCAAATTTCTAATCTTCTCTCCAGGCTTTAACTCTACCTTAAAACGCGTAAATCGTGCGGTCTCTAAAGTCATCTCCGGCTTGACATCTTTTGCTTGTATATTAAGAGTGCGAAGTGTTTGGTTGAAAGTAACGCACCTCTCAATGATTAACCGAGAATGCTCCGGTTGCCTAGAAGGCTCCAAATGAGTAGTATCTCGTTCGCCTATTGGCTGCTCTTCTTTAGCCTCATCTTCTTTCTTTGTTTCTTGCAGGATAGGTTCTGAAGAGTTCTCTTCGCCGAGTGGGTCTATAATTGGAACATCTGAAAGTTCAGGTGGATCAAGCCTTGAGATGTGTATATGCCGAGATTCCTCGGCGTTCATTAAAATGGATTGAATAAGTGCCTTGCCAATTATAGTAAGAAAATAGCGTTTGCCTTCATACGCACCAACTCCTTGATACTCAAGTTCGTTATCATATTCATCATCAAAATTAACGTAATAGATATTCTTGTCAATTTTTACCTCACATTCACCGGCGAAAAGTTCATTAAAGGCTTCACTGAACTCCCTCTTTTTAGTATTATCATACGAAGATTGGTAAAGGCTCTCATAAACTTGTTCTCGCAAAACTTCTCGACGAGAAATAGTGGTTATCTTCTCTGTCTTTCCGAACATTTCGAGGACAAGGTCCTCAAGGATAGACACTTGTTCGACTGCATGCCCGGATATGTTATGGTCGTGAATAATAAATGAATTTGGGCTATTGGAGTAGGTTTTAACCTCAATGAGGTCCACCTTAGCGACCCCGTTATTTGCCAAATCAATTCCAATCATGTCGGGTAGTTCGTCATTCGTGCGACTTGAAAGCCAGGTGCGAGCAAGTTGAGTATCTAATCCAACCAATATAGAAGACGGATGATGTAACTTGTAGTAAATTGCAGCAATCGCAAGGCCTAGGCTTCCCTTCCCATGATTGTCATCAAAAATCTTATTAGACGAATGTGAGACGATACTAAGGAGTCCATCATTATTTAAAGAACGGACGGAAGAGATTACGTTTTGGAGACCGACAACATTGGGAATAAAATTGCCGATGGATTTTACCAGTTTATCATACCCAAGAATGAACTTTTTGGAATTTTTCGAATAAATGCCTATTGATCGATATTCTGATTCTTTGTAGTATAATTTTTCACTCTCTGTCTGGAATGCCATATCCCAGGACTTAAGACTTTGATCTAATATGATAATCCAATCTCCTTTAGATAAAAGGCTCTGATATGTTGGTTTAGAGAGTGGTGTTCTAAAGAAAGCACTTTGATGAAAATAATATGACGGCTGCTCATGTAACTTCTCAATAATGCTCGCGTAAGTACTAAAGATATCTCCCTCGTTTGAAGGTCTTATCGCAACTGCATCTTCTATTGGGTCATATTGATATACTTTTGGAACACACAATGGGTGTATATGAATTTGGTTATTATTAGCAGCACGCTCAATCTTAACCTCATTGGGGTCAAAGACTATAACAATATGCTGTTCTTGTTTAATGTCTTCCAGCACATCGTCATAAGTCATAACTTTCTCTTTTATGTGCAACTTGAAATCGCCAATAGCCTTACCTTTCACCGCTCCAAGCATCCCTTCATTTAAGGAATTGTCAGAGATTTCTATCCAATCAGTAGAAGCTTGTTTGGTCCTATATATTGAGACCTCAATACCTGATATATTGAACTCTTTGCTGGTATTGAGTGATTTTAATGTTGATACAACAAATTCAACCGAAGGCGGATCAATGACGGACACCTTAAGCATCATCCCGGCATGCGGATAAAGGCATAGATAGCGTAGTATACTTTGTGTAAGTTCTTCCTTCCCGTTTTCACTTTGATTTATCTGACTATTGGAAGAATATACCGGCAAACACCCAATTCTTCCAGTCAAAGGCAAAAGATTAACATTCCCCCTTGACACGGACTCAGGAACTAATGTTATAGATAGAGGATCTGGTATATCATCGGATTTACGCAATATGAACATCTTGTCCTCTTCGGACAAATGTGCCTCATCTAATTCGGGAACACCTCGGCTACATAGTATCTCTTCGCTAAGACGGATATATTTCCATAAATAGAGAGGATTTAATGGCGTTGGTAAAGCATGAATATTCTCTGATCCCACCACGAATACATTATCAAGAGATAATATTGTATTGGCGACAAGTTTAGCTTTAGATGGGGTAACTTTCCATATTTTAGGCAAATCCTCGTTGATTGCATTCAGAAGTTTCTCGTAAGAAGTCAAATATTTAGAAAATAAATCTTTTTGTGCCAGGACCTGTAACATCGGCACATCTTGGAGTCTTTTCCTAAAAGGAGATACGGCTTTTCTTGCCTCAAGCATTTCTGCTAACGCTGAACTGATTTTTTCCGATTCAGCGCTATTCAATCTATATTTCTCAAAGAAGTCAAAGATTTCTTTTGTGTAATCCGAATTGAAATCTTGATGTTTATATTTATCAATTTCAGAGATGGCATCCCCAGGTGCACCGACTTCGGCGAATATGATTCCGCCATAATTATCATCGTCGGATAGTTGGTCAGCAATCGCTACAGTAACGGGTTCAACGGGAATCTGCATTTGTCCAGCATTTGTAGTGTTGACCAGAACTTTGGATGGCTTCCTTTCATTGACCTTATCGACTTCATCACCAATCTGAGAAATGACATCCTTGATAACATCTTCTTCCCCGTCAAATACCAATTTAGCACCAACTGCCGTTGCGGATGAACTTGTTGTAGTTGACTTGGTGGAAGGCCTAGATCCGCTAGTCTTCTTGACTGCTTTTAGACAAGTTTCAACAGCGGCAAGATCCATATGCTTCAACAAATGGATATCTTTCGTCTTATAAAATTTGAGTATCTGGCCTGGCAATTTTGCGTCCGACTCTGAATCCGAATAATAGTTCGTTATACTTTGTCTTTCAGTCTGCTCAAGGTTTTCAATACGCTTCACAAGGGAGTGATTCTTCAAGATTTTTTCTACTATATCTTTTGTGGTATTTGCACCTTGATCAAGTTTTGAATCAGAGAAAAGGCCCAAACGGTAGTATTCATTCTTTATGATATTGGGAAGGTCTAGAGTGTCCTCCACATTAACTAAAATCTGCAAATACTCGATGACTCGCTCAAAACTTAATACATTTTGCACTGGCTTCCTATCGAAAGCAGAGACAATGGAAGTTATCACAGCATTGGTATCGCTTGCCAATTTTTGCTTTACTGTCTTACATGACTGAGAATATATTTTACTTAAGTTAATTTCAGGAAACCATCTTAATGATGATATCTTCTCTATGTCTGAACGTTTTACTATCAGAACGCGGAAAACATCTTCTTTCCCAGAATTCCTAGATGTCTCTGCTTCCTCTACTGTATAATGATATGATGTTCCTTCCACAGTAGGTAAATTTTGAGTTAAATCATTTACCTCTGTTTTATTGAAGCCGAGAAAGAATACCTCGACACATGCGTCAATCCGTAGAGATGAAACGAAATTCACATAATCAAATGGCGGCAGATTAGAAATGGATACACCATAATTCCCCTCTGCGGCCTTTTTGTTGACCATGTCAGCTATTACACTTGTCAATAAATCCATAATTACGCCCTCCATTTAATAATTGTTACGCCATCAGCAAATCTCTTTCCATGCCCCAATGAGATAAAGGTTTCAGCAATACTCTGGGAATTTAATGATAAGTCACCCCTCAAATCGCCAGGCGTATTTTGGGAGATGTTACATTTCTCTAAAATATCAATTTCTTCTTCCACGTCAGTCCCAATAATTATGTTATAGGATTTTCGCAATTTGCGACCAAATTCTTTAAAACTTATTCCAGATTTAAGATCATCTTGTGATAGCACACTGAGGGCCAGCGTTTCAAATGTAAAGCTGTTGAAAATGAATCGTTTTACATTCGCGCGATTGCCCCTGGGTCCCACAAAACCAGATCGAACGCCGAGTACACGGCAAAAGTCTGAGGGAGAATTATTTTTATATCTAAAAGTGTACAATGCTATTTGAAGAGAATGTGCTAAGGATGTAAGGGGGTCTTTTTCTTCGCGTGAAAAACTTTCGAAATAGCTCTTGATGGCAGGCTCGCATTCTTCTCGTTCCTTGACATTGTCAAACACGAGTTCTTCTTCTAGCCACTTTTTGCAGTCTTCCTGTGTGTTAGAGACACTTTCGCTGAGTATCTCACGAATAGCCATAATGAAAAAATCTTCTACTGATTTTTTCCCAGTAGTGTAGGATTGTTCACTCGCCCTTTCTATTGACTCCATACATATGCCAGAATCCACAACAATTGGAGGTATGACTCCGGCATATCTCGCGTTGTTTGCATTTGTCAGATAGAGGAATGAGGCAAATCCGCAAAAATTAACCATGCGTTCCAATACTACCAAAGAATTCTTATCTTCGCCCAAAGATTTCATGTTTTCCGAAATATTGTCAAACCCTGTGCGAATCAGAGATTTGCAACTATCCCATTGTATTGAGTCATCTGATGGATAGGTTATTTCACTTCGTTCAGACGAGGACGGATTGTTAGGATTAACTAATATTGGCTTTAGAATTTTAGTATAATCATCCGTGTCGGTATTTAGGGCAGTCCGCATTAGATCTAATGCGGAAGATCTATTTCCGTTAACCGTTTTGGATAAGATGTCAAAAATGAAATCACCAATTTTTGCTTCAGCTTGCAGTGGTTTATTGATGAGCCAGTGTGAACTTATATTGTAGGCTGAAAATTCATAAGCCGGGTACACAGTCTTATCTTGGTCAAATACTTGGTTTAACAAAAACCTAAGTTGTTTTACTTTGTCTTTATCCTCATGCACTCCGTTTTCAAGCAACCCAGAAAATTGTTTAAGAATCTCTTCTGTCGAAAGTGAGTTATTCTTGCTTTCACTAAGTATCCATGAATGGACATCGTGCGTGCTGCAAATTTCTCCTGAAACAGCACGGAAAACTCCATTCGCAATGTGTGCAGGCTTTGTCGAGTTCGACGTGGGCACAAATCCCAAATATTTGCGGCTACATATTTCTGCGCCTAACTTATCTAATGTGCTCATAGCTAATCTTCATTTACAAATGAATACTTATTCCCACTTGTTGAAACTTGTACTTTATAATTATTATCACGACTGGCTATAATAATTTCGTCTTCGCCATATTCGTCAGCATATTCAGTGCTCTTCAATTGTTGAAGGAAGGCGTTCGCAGCTTGTTCGTACTGTGGCGGCAATAAAGAAACGGGGTAGCCATCACGGATAGATTCCAAAACACGAAGGAAATCAATATCTAGTCTTAAGGTCGGAAGAGAGTCATTAGAAAGTGAACTCTTAGGTTGAAGTAGGATATATGAGGGAGTAAACTCCATATCCTTTAGCCATGATGCCGGACGAGGCATAAATATATCTAAATTATTACTTGCGACATAAGATGTAGAAACAGCGACAGTGGTTTCCATACTTAAGTTATAATGATGAGTGGTCCAGATGTGCAACTCTTTTCTATTGTTATCAGTCGGCAAGAATAATTTATTGATAGCTAGAATAATGCTCTCCTTGATTGCTTTCCGCTTAGATTCAAATTGAGTAAACAGGTTATAATTAAGTATTTGATATGGCTGAGCATTTGCTAATTTAGCACCACCTTTATTTTCAAAGTAATAACGACGTTTGATATCTTTGAATTGTTCAACAGCTTCCGAAACATCATCGTCGAAATTTTCATCATTTGGCCACTGTTCAGGAACCTGTATCAGCCAACCATCAGATATATTTCCATTCCAAAGATCCTCATCAAGAGTATAACTTGACAATTTGATTGGATCGTACTTACGGATAGTGTTCAATAAGTTATTGTTACCAAGAAAGACAGCCTTGTAATATGGGATATCTTTGTATTCGTCCGTCTCACATGCTGTAAGAAGAAATGCGAATGCGCCTAAAATATCACGCATGGCAAAATGTTCGTTACCTATAGTTGATAGGTGGAATAGCCCCAAAAGTTGATGTTTAATAAAATCATTTTCAAGCGCGGTAATATTATATTGAAGTGAAGGTGATATAGTGTCATCTTCTTTCAATAGTCTTAGCATTTTGTCAAGAATCTTCTCAGGAATATTTCTGTCTGCGTCAAGCAGGTTTCGATTGTTTAAGTCAATCACCGCAATCTTCTTGACTGTGGTCTTATCTGGTGAATATACTATCGCGGAATCTCTAATATTTGCTATCTCGTCCGCTATGTCTGGGCGATCATTGCGTATCGCTTTTTCAAGAAGCAAAAACGGGTACTCGTTGGCAGCAATCACGGCCGGTTTGGATTGGTCATAGCATTGGGCGATATTTTTCGCAACTTCTTGGTAGTCACTGACATTATTCAGGTCCGTCACAGTATAAATGTCATGTTTGGCCACAAGTGATTTGATTATAAAAGTTTTTCCATCGCCGGGGTTGCCGGCGATGAAAACAATTTTATTGTTGGCAATAAGGCCGTGTATCGTAATTTCTACGGTAGACTCAATTCGTAAGATATTGAGTTCATCTGGATCCATGTGGTCAGAATAGCAGTTCTTCCCATTGACCAATTTCTTTATAAAACTTAAATTACTCATATACTATACCAACTATAATATTCTGTTACTCAACAAATATTCTTGAATGTCAAAACTATTTAGCCGTTCAATGATATCGACCGTGGTGAGTCTCTTTTCCATCCACCTTTTATACCAATAATCAATTAATTCTTGAGTTTTATCCTGGACATCTTGATCACTAGTGATATCAAAATTATAATCAAGTTTATCATCAACTCCTATCAAAAACTCGTTAGTGTTCTTGGCTAAATTAACTGAGTACACAATTCTTGGTGAATAATGATTCAGGAAAGACGGTGCATGGATTCCAAGGACCGTTAGCCCCCTATTAATCAGTCGAAAACGAGGGCTAGTACCCTCCCCGAAGACATGACTAATTCTCTTGCCGCCATCAATTTTCTCAAGCATCTTGGATAAAATCGATGTCGTGTCTGATGAAAAGAAAACTGTTCCGTACCCGACAGTTATTCCCATCTCTCTAAAGGCTAAAGTTCCACCATTACTCAGAGGAACCTTTATCCTGTTATATTGGCTACTTCCTATTGCATATAGGCTAGTGGTACCAAGGTAGGCGAGATGACTGTCTCTTACAATCTTTTCGCCTTTCATTCTTGAAGCAATTTCGCTTACCTGCTCTTGATACTTGAGGGTGTAATCTCGGATGACCGTAGGACTGCAAGAAAGAATACTTACTAACTTACCTCCTAATAATTCGTTATATGGAGGAATAGATCCACACACGATAATATCCATCATATTAGAACCTATCTTGCATTTGCGGTTTGCTACTAAAGCCACTGTTATTGCTTTTCTCCCTTCTGCATTTGCTAGTAAATGTTTAACGCGCTCATAGTCAGATATGCAAGGCTCACTCAATAATTTCTTCTTTGCCGACAATAATTTTGCTAATTCTGCAGTCCTCTTACGAGTAAACAGATTTGATTTTGCTTCGGATATCCAATCAGGATTTTTCTGATTTTTATTATTAAGTGAGACTTTTCTTAAACGTTCGCTTTCTGACTGCAGCCATAATATATAATCATCAGATGGGTTGTCGGACTTGGCCTCTTCCCCCAAATCCTCGATATACAAATCTGAGATAGCAGCGTTTACGTTGTTAATCAATAGCGCTAATAGAGTACTAGCATATTTAGACGATCTTTCCTCGAACTCGTCCTCTGTCTCGTCATTTCTCTTATATGAAACTTTGACTTTAGCGCCGTTTGTTTTAGCAACGCACTGTTCGTAATTAGCAGTAGTAGTTTGTCGATCAATTGCTTGCTTTATGGCCTCAATAGACCATCCTATGTCATTGTCTCGAACAGTCAAGTTAAGAACAGAATTGCCAAGTGCAAAAATGCCCATTACCGGATGGAATAGTTGTTTAGAGTCTCGAACCAAGTAATACATATTCCTACCTGGCATAGTCTTATACGGGATTGACCATGTATAACGGAAATATTTCCATATTTCGGAAAGTCGGTATCCTGTATGTAAGTCAAACTCGTCAGAGACTAATTGAATATAAGGAGCGCATACGCGATTTTGTGAAGATATATTCTTAATGAGAATTCCTGGGTCGCCAAAAAGATTCTTTACAGAGATTGTGGTCCCGTTAAAGTTCTTCGGTTTCTCCATCTTCTTCACAAATGCCTTTACGCTGGGGACTCTAAATTGCGCGTCAGTCTCTAAGCGCAGACGATTTCTTATCTTCTCTTTTGATCCAAAATTGTCACTTTCCATCCGTAAAGTCAAGGAAGTACCAGACACATCAAATATCCACCCTTGAAGTGACAAGTCTAGAAGAATTGACAAAGATGCAATATATTTTAAGGATTCCAGATTCGACCAGTAATTCGGATGCTGCTTCTTGTACTCTGATATTTCTTCTTTTATAATTGCTTGTTTGTTTGTAGGCAATACTGCCCCTATTCTCTCCACTAAATTCGCAAAGAGATTATTGTGCACCTCATCTAACTCGGGCTTAAAAGCCTTTTCTGCTACCGAGTTCTCAGATACATTATGTTTTATATTCGACATTGATTTTTCCTAACTATGGTGCAAAAGCACCCTATATTCATTACTCTTTCCTCAATAAAATCAGTGTCTACCACAAAGTTACGAGCATATTTAGCCAAAATTAAATCTAAATGGACAAATTTAGCGATTTTTTGTGAGTTAAAGTATAATTTGCTCCCCTTAAAGGCATTTCATTTAAGTCACAAACTTTTGACATATAGTTTATTTGACAACATTCAAAGTGGCAGGCTCTGATTTATAGATTTCATTTGTTTTCAACATATCCTCCCCACTCCGACAACCTCGAGGTCAAACTCTTCTATCATCGCGAGGACATTGGCGTGGTGCTCCGGTGAGATGTAGCGCTGGATCTGGAGGAGGACCGGATTGGCCGCAGGGGCGGCCGAGTCGGCAGAGGCAACCGTGTCTGTCGAGACTCCGGCGGCGACACCTATCGCACCTCCCGCTGCGCCGCCCTCCTGCCGCCACCTGATGATCAAATCGGCGAGGTCGATGTGGGCGGCGTGGTCGGCGGGGGTGGCGTTGTGTTGGACGA
>CAYNMA010000088.1:0-1852 GCA_964398075.1 uncultured Bacteroides sp.
GTTAGGGTTCCTTCACCCAGTAGCGGGTTAAACACTTCTGCTAACTCTCTTCTTTTCGTATATAGGCCATCAATAGTGTTGGCCCGCATAAGGAAGTTAAGGTTGATGTGTCTTGCGCCCAAAGTTAGGCCACCCAAAGTATAGCCATTTTGATTGTAGCCTTTGATTGCGATTGGCTCTATATCTGTAGAAGTCAAGCCATCATAGCTGTCTATAAGGTAGTCGCCCGCATAATCAAAGGTGATTGATTTACCCCTTGTATTGGTGTATATGAACTTCTCCATTACGCAAACACCCCCGATAAGTCTTTACTTAGCTGTCTAATCTGTTTCTGTTGTTCATATGGTGATAGGGTTCGGGAAGTGAAGTTATTGGTTTGATTGATTACTGTATTGCCTTGGCGGGCAATGTTAGTTGTGTTGGTTGGCCGCATCTTGTATTCGCTATTGATAGTGCCTGTGCCCGCAGTAATGATAGCATTGGTATTTTTCTTTGTGGTAGCAAGCACCTTGGGTAGATAGTCATTCATACCTTCTTCAATACCTTCCATTAGCGGCTTACCTACTAATCGTTTGGTTTTTCTTGAAGGTGATTTAATTTCACCTGCGCTCTTTGCGGCTTGGATGGCTTTGTTGACTACTGCGCGAACCTTACCATACAAAGAACCTTCTTTACTTTCAATACCAGAAATCATACCAGATATTAGGTTCCCACCAGCATCTGAGCCGCCATCTTCCAGTCCATCAGTAGCACTAATCATACCCTCGCAGCATTCGTGAACTTCATTTACTGTTTCTGGTGCGCCACTTGCTACTGCTGAAGCCATACCAGACATCATAGCTGTAGTTGTGGTTTGTGCTTCAATTTCAGCATCACTAAGTTCTACACCTGCGTCTTGGCACATCTTACCAATGGCCGCTACTTCTTCGGCAGTGTAAGTTGTGGTTATAGCACTCATAGAAGAAGTATAGGCTTCTTCTGCGGCTTGGGTTTGGCTTTGGTAGTCTGTTTTTGCTTGCTCTATAGCTTTTAGGCTTTCCTTTTGTGCGGCTTCTGCTTCAGTTTGAAGTGTAAGTATACCATCATAGGTTACTGCCGCCGTATCTCCAGTAGTAGTAAAGGTATTAACAATATCGGTTGTTAACTCTGGATATTTTAGCAGTATATCTTGTAGTGCTTGGTTGGGAGCCACACCTGCTTCCATTTCCTTATTCAACACCAGTGCGGCTTGTTGTAATTCCAGATTACCTGTGGCCGCTGCTGCTGTAGCAAGTTCGTCACCTTGTAATACAGTAACAGCACCATTAGTTTGTTCTATTAGTAGTGCCGCTAATTCTGGATATGATTGTAGTGCGGTATTTAGTGCTTCACTTGCGGTTGCTCCACCAGACATAGCGCTACCAATATGTTCATATGCGCTTGCTAAGTTTCCAGCCAGAGCAGCACTTTCCTGTTGATACTGGATAGTGGTTTCCATATCACTATTGGCTTGTGCTATTGCCGCTTGATAGGTTTCTTCTGCGTTTGCTGCCGCCAGTGCTGCTGCCGCATTTTCTTGTTGTATAGCGGCCCAAGCAATACCAGCATCTGCGGCTGTGCCTTGGCCCGTAGATAGTGCTTGTATAGAAGCTGCGGCTTGTTCCGCAGAAATGGTAAGGCTGTCATTTGCACTTGAAGTCATTCCAAGACTTGCCGCATAGGTAGCACCCCAATTTACTGTATCTACTTGCCCATCAGCAAAGGCCGCATTGTTTTCCTTAATAGCTTCTGTATTAGCATCAATAGAACTGATTGCGCCTTGTGCGCTTGCGGCCACATCTGCCATATACTGGGTATATTGGCTTTCTGTGAT
>CAYNMA010000088.1:1952-6964 GCA_964398075.1 uncultured Bacteroides sp.
TGTGGTATGTAGAGAATTGACAATAGTGATTATGCCGCCAACAGCCGTAATCACAAGTGGAATAGCGGCCAGTATTTCCGCAACCACAGTTATTACTTTCTTTGTTCCATCACTTAAGTTGTTCAGCCAAGTAACCACATTGTTTATTGTCTTGATTACACTTGCCACTGCTGGTTCAAGAATGCTACCAAATGAAGCGCCCAGTTGCTTTATGTTTTCGCCCAACTTTCTTGATTGGTTCGCCAGACTATCACCTGTGCGGACAAAATCGCCTTGGGCGTTTGTCGTCATTGCCATTACATACTTGTAGCGCAACATAACCTTTTCGGTTTGTGACATAGCACTATAAGTTTTCTCACATCCTTCTGCTATGGCGAATTGCTGAAGGTTAGCTTCAGTCATTACAATACCCATAGCTTTAAGGCTTTCAGTTTCTCCTGTATATACTGCTTGTAGTGCTACATTGGCCCGCTCTACACTAATGTTTTTGAAAGAAGCCATATCTGCGGCCAACTGGGTTAGGTTCATTGACATACTTGCGGCTTCTTCTGTGGTAAGTCCCATAGAAGTGCCTAAGTCGCCATAGGTTGAAGCCATATCCAGTGCGGTTTGCTGTGCCAAGCCCATACTTTCAACACTTGTTTCACTCCAGCTAATAACAGTATCAGACATAGAGCCAAAGACAACTTCTGTCTTGCCAAGTGTTTCAGTTAAATCGCTTGCCAGCTTTACACAAGCAGTTCCAGCCGCAATAATAGGTGCTGATACAGCCAAAGATAGTTTAGTGCCGAGACTTGTAAGTGATTTGCCTACTGCGGCCCAATCTGTAGAAACCTTATTAGATTGTGTCTTTGAAGCGCTACCTACCTTTTCTATCTCACTAACTGCTTGGCTACCATCAGCTTGTATTCTTACATTTAGAGTTGCTAAATCTAAGTTAGCCATTTTCACCACCTCTCATAGTTTGAAACTCTCTTATTCCTTGTATATCTATTTCAGTGGTATTTAGTCTTTCACACTTGTCTAAAAACTCCCTACCTTCCTGTGTGCTTTGTAGTTCCTCTATGTAGTGGTTCCTCACCATAAGTAGAAACACATCACAAGGTAGCTGTAGCACCTGATTATAGTTTAGGCCGCTATATTCAATTACACGATGAATAGATGGCATAAGTTCTTCGCCTTTAGGAGCCTTGAACTCATCACTATCTATTGCGGCTTCTGGTAAGGTAGGGATAGTCAGTTTGGGTTGTTTTGTAGTCCTGTGATAAACTTGCCATAGGCTTCAATGATGGCACTCTTCATACCCATTGACATATTCTCAATTTGTTCATTAGTATACACTTTTGCGGCATCATTGCTATTAAGAATAGCAAGCGCAAGAGCATTAAACTCCTTCACAATAACTTCTGGTGCGGTTTTATCATTGATGGCCCGCAGTTGTAGCATCTTAATTACCATTGCTTGAGTAGGTTTCATAATGTGTAATACATTACCTTCTGGCATAGTAATATCAAGTGTTTCTTCCTTAAATACAGATAAGTCTAATACGTTACTCATAACAAATACCCCCTAAAAAAATAAAGGGTAGAAGTTCGCCCTTCTACCCCTTTAGTTTATTCAATCAATTAAGCGTTAGGTAAATCTTCCTCAATGATAACCAGAGTGCCATTTTCATCACTGCCGATTGCTCTAAACTCTGCGTCAACTACAGTTTCCTTGTCAGCCGCAAAGGAAAGAGATAGGCCAGCTTCATTTGTGCCGATAACGCCAACGCGAATAGCACAGCCATCGGTTTTGGTATGAACGAATACAACCGCAAACTGCTCCATTTCACGAGCGCCATTGCCGCCCAGCTTTAGAGTGCGCTTTGCTGCGGTTGTAGTATAGTTCTTGTTACCAACAATCTTATCAAGTGCGGCTAAGTCCCAAGTAAGAATACCAGACTTTAGTGTGGCTTCTTCACTGGTGATAAAGCGCTTGTAGACTACACATAAGTCATCCTTTACTTCGTAGGTAGATGGCTTATATTCAAGAGTTGCGCCACCTTGGATTAGGCCAACCTGATTGGCTTCAACCGCAACAGTAGCTAAATCAAAATCTGTGCCAGCAGTGAACTTGGCAATATAGAGTTTACCAGAGCCAAGAATAATGTTATTATTAGTTGCCATTATAAAACACCTCGTTTAATTATATCAAAGTAGAGAATGCGGTGATTCATCATTCGCTCTTCATCATATAGCGTTCCCCCGCCATTCAAAGCTACTTGGAGAATATCGTTTGTTAGTGGGTTGTCACCCAAAGTAAGAAGAATGGTTTTCACCCTTTCTTCTATTGCTACTGTCAAGGCAGTAGTTGCGGCAATAATTGTAATTTGTAGGCGGCACTTTTGAACTTTCTTATCTTGTGTGATTGTGTGGAAGTTGTAGACAATACAGTCCCCAAGATATTCAGTGCGGTTTGGGAATATATTGCTCCCTATTAGTTCTTTCAATTCATCATCATTTAGCATAAGCGCTATAGCTTCAAGCATTTCCCATCACCCCTCTAAAATAATCTATAAGTTGCGGGCCAATCTTGTCTGCGGCCTCTTCCAGAAAAGGAGTAGGCTTTATACCTTTAGTCCTTACAAATTGCTGATTTCGTTCATCATAATATACCCAAGGAACATCTCTGCGCCCGTTACCTTGGCGGGCGTAGATACCTGTTCCTTCGTGAACATATGGAGCATATTCCAGATTAGTTCCTACTATGCCAATAACCGTTCCACCATTGGTAGATACATCACTTGTAATGGAAGCCCGCAAAGTTCCCGTATTGGCGGGACATCTTGACTTTGCTTCTGCTTCTATGGCATTACAGGCATCGCTAACACAGCCGCTTAATCGTTCAGGCAGTTGTTGTTGTATCTGGTTAAGTGCGGCCTGAAGTTCCGCATCATCCCATTGTATCGTCATATTGCTTTATCCTGCGTAAGCATTAGTTGTGTATAGCGGCTTGAAGTAATGACATAGTCTACTTTATAGGTTTCATTGCCCACTTCAATCATATCTTGCGGCTTTGGCCTTTTATCTTTGGTTAATCCAGTATGGGTTGAAGATACAGAAAGCACTTCGTTAACAGTCCCTGTAGCACCTGTGGCTACTGAAATTGCCAGAATTATGGGTTCTTGTTCTCTTTCCCATTGCTCTACAAGTTCATTGTATTCATCAGTTGTTGTATGGCGGCTTATAAGCACTCCTTCTTCCATTTTCCTAATCATAGTGCTATCAGTCTCCTATAACGGTTAAGTGCCTTAATTAGCTGCGAACTATATTGTTCGTAGGTTTCACTCATTCCGCTATAAGATTGGCTATTAAGTCCTTCTGTGCCGAGAAGGTTGTATTTCACAACTGCCATATCTACAATTACGTTAATTGCCTTTTCTGGTATTTCATCGCGGTTGGTGTATTGAAGAAACTCATTAGCGGCTTGCTCTAACAGAACCTGTAGAACCGCATCTTTGGAAGTATCATCAATTTCCAATCCAATGATTGTTTTTACTCTATCTAATATATCCATCTTTACTCCCCCTTATGGGGAAGGGAAGGTTCATCCCTTCCCATATATTATTTACCTGAAGCTTCCGTAATCTTGCGAACCTTGGTTGCGTCAGTTAGAGCCACAACATAGTAAGTGCGGAGATATACGCTATTCTTGCGGGTATCGGCATCACGTTCTTGTTCTACTTCAACATCCTTCTTCATAAAGCAGGTAACAGCTTCAGTAGTAAGCAGGTAAGCACAATTTGCTCCAGTTAGAGCCTTGGAGACAATAACAGGAATGCCGCAAATGGTTCCCACTTGGCCATTGTAGACAACTTCACCCATTTGGGCGTTCTTATAGTCCTCATCCTTGCGGATATTGGCCTTCCATTCTGGAGAAACAATTAGGAATAGTTCGCTTTCATCCTCAATATTCATATCAGCGATAGCATCGGCCACAACAGAATAGGAAATGGTAGAGCCAGAAGCAAAAGTGGTAATTCCAGTAACGCCATCGTTTAGAGCATTATAGAAATCATTAGTTAGTCTGTTAGCCATAACCTGAGTAGCACCATCGCTCATATAGCCTACAATCTTGTCATCACGCATAGCGTCTTCGTCAAAGTAGTCATAAGCCTGTTGTAGAGCAAGAACTTCATAATCCTTGCCAACATAGGAGATAGAACCACGTTTGGCCGCAGTAGAGCCAGCACCAACAGATAGTGCTTCAGCTTCACCAGAATAGATGTAAGTGTTGATGGTTTTCTTCATACCTGCTACTTCTTGTAGAGAGGTATCAATAGTCATAAGAGAACGGGTATTTACCTTTGTGAGTAGAAGTTCAGTTGCTTTATCAGCAATAACAAAATTGCTATATACGGTATTAGCCATTATATTTCACCTCATAAAATTAACCCTTCAACTTCTTATATAGTTCGGGTTTTTCGTTATATAGTTTATTCCTCTCTGCTAAGGACATCCTGCGGAAGTCTTCCTGTGATAGTTCGGCAGAACTTCCAGTCCCAACAGTAGGTTTACCAGTAGCAATACGGCGCTTAACTTCATCGGCTACAGCTTGCTTAAATAGCCTGTCAAGCGCATCAATGCGGGCTTGGCTTTCTTCCAAGTCCTCGTCAATTTGGATTAAGTCGGCAAACTCTGCGGATAGGCCCCTTGCGGCCAAAACGCTCTTCAGTTCGCTCTTATTCTTTTCAACTTCATACTTGGCTAACTGTTCTGTCAGTTCTTGAATGCGCATATCCTTTTCTGCGGTTGCGCGTTCTTGTTCGTCAAGTTTAGATAGAGAAAGTTTCTTTTCGTATTCCTTGGCTTGCTTCTTTAAAGCAGAGGTTGTGCGCCTATCACCTTCGCGTTGTAGAAGCTCACGAACTTCCTCTTCTGTGTAAGTTTTTTGCTGTGGTTGCTGCCCTTCATTATCAAGTTCAGTAGTCACATTAGTATTAGTATTCTCTTCCATATATTTTCACTCCA
>CAYNMA010000088.1:7064-10351 GCA_964398075.1 uncultured Bacteroides sp.
AAATCTACTACAGGAGCATAGCAACAAATACAGTTGGGATGGCGAGGAAGAATAGGTTCAGTTCCTATGTCAAATATCTTGCCATCCAAACTGTGACAATCACACTTATTACTACATCTGCCGCCATGAAGATACTTCACTTGCTTTATTCCTGCGGCCTTATAAGCATCTATGGCCGCAGAATTGTAGGTGTGGCTTGCTTCTGTGCGAATAAGTCTATCAGCTACATTGTAAGCCACATCAAAATCTGTGGATAGTTGCTTCTTAATATCGTTTGGGCTTTTGCCGAGAACAATCATATCAGCTATATTCTTATCTAACTTGCGGGCCAAAGCATCACGATTAGTCCATACTCTATCACTGTAGTTCTTGCCGCTCCAAGCTGTATTGATTGCTTTCTGTAGTAGAGAATTAGATAAGACATTAAAACGTTGACTCTTGCCGATTACCTCACCCAGTTCGCTTTGTATGGTATCTGCGAATACAGTTTGTAGTAGTTCGTCTAATAGTCCTACTTGCTTATCGGCAAGAATGTTGGCTTGTTCTTCTATGGTTTGCTTCAACCGCATATACTTAGCGGCCCGCCATAGTTCAGTTCGGGTTGGTGTGGATCCAACCGCAATATCAAGAAGTAAGTCATTCAAGTCTACTTCTATAGCTTTGTAGGCATCATTAAACAGGCGCTTTTGTCGTTTGGAATATGTGGCGGCAAGCCGCATAGCCTTAGCTTCATTCTGTCTGGCTCTGGTTTGCCAATACGTTTGCGCCATCTGCGGCCACCTCTAATTCATTGTAATCATCGTAGCCTTGCGCCTGTTCTTTTTCCTTCTTCTGTTTTTCAGCCTCATAGTCAATGTCTAACGGTAGTAGGCTAATCTGGGTTTCTTCACTTAGCAGGTGTCCTATGCTATTAAGGACATCGGCAATTTCAGTGATGTTTGCGGGCATATTGCGGGTAAAGACTACCTCAATATCACGGTAATCATATTCAGTTCCCATAATGTAGAGTATATTACAAATTAGTTCTATTCTGCGTTGTATGCCTTTCTTGAAGGAACTTTCTTTCTTTGCTGTAGAGTTTTCCAGCCCCATCAGCTTATACTTCATAGCCACACCAGAAGCATTAGAAGCAAAGTCCTTATCTGTAAGAGAAGGACAAAAAGAGAACTTGTGAATATCTTCATTTATGCGGGTTTTAAGGTTCTCAATATAACCATCATTGATGGATTTCACCAGCCATTCAGCCTTGGCATCTCCATCCATTAGTAGAACTCTGTTCTCCTTCATCTGGGCCACATCTTCTGGTTCAGTTCCCATCATTCCATATAGGCACAGGTAAGCATCAACAAAGTATTCCAAATCATTCACATTATCACTTACAATCTTGTCATAGGCATCTATAAGAGATAGAACTAATTCAAAGTCACCAATGTTTTCTTCATTGTTCTTGTATACGATAATTGGAACGGCTCCGAAGGTATGCGGCCTTTCTTGTAGTAGCGTCATATGGCCTATTGTCTTTTCATATAGACGGAAGTCTGTGCGGCTGTAGACTTCAACATAAGTGATAACATTGCCAGTTAGAATATCAGTATCACTGTAGTGGCGAATGAAGTAAAGTAGTTCTTCTTCTACTGTATTGTCGTAGATAGGAATGCCGCTAATGGGATTAAGCCGCTTGAACCGCACTTCCCCATCTTCATCCACATAGAGCAGTTCATATGCTTCACCACAAATAGAAGCATCTTTGGCCAGTTCACTATTCTCTGTAGCTTCATCATTATACTTGAAGATTTCCTTGATAGCAGATAGGAATTGATTATCTACACTCTTATAGGTGATGGGTTCACCCATAAAGTAACCTGTCATAGTATCAGTAATGTAGTGTGGATAAGGGTTCACCACCTTATTGTTAGGCTTGGCCGCATCCTTCATTGTGCGGTTCTGGATTTTGTGCTTGCCCGTATAGTAGCCGTAAAGGTGTTCTCTGCGGGCTTCCTCTACACGGTTTTTCTCTATATACTTTTCAATCATAGATACGGTTAGTTCCGCATCTGCGCGTAGTCTATACAATTTAATTCACCTCTTATAGTCCTAATCCAGACTTACTAATTGATTGTAGTTTGGTAGAACGATAGATATTAGAATAAGCATAACCCAAAGCATCTATGGTATGGCTATATTCATGTGTTGTGTCTTCTGTGAAGTTGTCATTTCTATCTTTCACATAGGAAAAGTTCTCAAACTCTCTAATTACATTGCGGCAATTAGGATGTATGATAATACGGTTGTTCTGTAGGAAGTTTATGCGGGCTTTCACACTGTTCTGGCCCTTGATACAAGGCTTGGCCGCAAATCCCTTTTGCCGCAAGAACTCAATACTGCGAGGTTCTGCGCTATCACACCATATGATAGATTTACCTATTCTCATATTTGTTGCGGCTTCAGCTATACCATCTAATTGGCATCCTGTCTTATACCACTCATCATACACATAGATAGTGTTATTGGCCTTATCGTAAAGAGAACAAACTATGGTAGCTGGGTCAATATAGCCGAAGTCCAACCCTACTCTGTTCTCCAGTCCACTTGCGGCCAAAGCTGCGGCATCAAATGCTTGTGTAGTCCAGTTCTGGAATACCAGCCCTTCTGCGTCTATTCCCCATTCGCCATCACAGAATATGCGGGCCTTTTGCGGATTGCGTTCATATAGTTCTTCCAGTGCTTCTACATATTCCCGCGAAAGAAAAGGATTATCCCTAAAGGTAGAATGTATGAAGATAAAGGATTTAGGTGGGTTGGCGCAGAAGTCATAGAGCCAATGGTTCTTTGATATTGGGTTCCAAGCCATTATGATTTGCTGGTTTTGTGTCTTGCCGCGCAAACGTAAGTTAAGCTGCTCCATAATAGATTTGGAGACTTCAAATGCTTCTTCTATAAAGATTGTTCCTATGTTGTTTAAGGATAGTAGTTTGGTTTCCTCATCCAAGCCCATAAAGATTATTTCACTGCCATTTGGGAATAGAATAGAGTAATTGGTTTCTCTTATCTTCACATAGGTAATTAGTTTCCATGTAGTTAGGATTTCCTTGAAGAGAGAAAAGCAAGTGTTGCGTAGGGTTGTTGCGGTTTTGCGGCAAACCAATATACGTATTGGTTCGCGCAAAGCCCGCACTATTAGCTTCTGGGTAATGAAGTAAGATTTTGCGCTACCAGCACTTCCCATATAACACTCAAATCTATGGCTATAGTCAAATAGATATGGATAGAAGATAGGAACAAATAGG
>CAYNMA010000089.1:0-2090 GCA_964398075.1 uncultured Bacteroides sp.
AAGCCAACCATCTACTAAATAAAATTCCACAAATCATCTCAAAAGCAATTTTTAGGACATCCCTTTACCAATCGATGCTGTTCAGTCGTCCTACATAAACATCGGAGAACACTTCGGTTCGAGATTGTCCTCCTGCGACATAAATATTGAAGTTACCATCGACCACTACAGACTGCTTGGTGCGAGGTTGATAGGTGCCAGGAAGGCAGTTGTGGGCAGAGTCGGGTACGGACCAGTGCATTCCTTCGTCGGTAGACTCTAAGATGGTGTATTCGCTGAGGGCGTTATCTGTGGTTGTTCCGCCAAACAGGAAGAACTGGTTGTTGTACCAAATAACAGATATGCCGGCAAGGGAGGTGAAGGAAGGTTGTTCGATAGAGAAGTTGAGCCATCGGTATGAGCCTGCGGGTGTGCATTCGATGTTCCATCGTGTGTTTAGCATCTCGCCTTGTGCGGAGTATCCTCCGACGATCATGACTCGTTCTCGTCCTGTCTCGGAGTAGAAGTTGGCGACAGCGAAGTCGCTTATAGGGAAGTTGTTAGGCAGTTTGCTTCGTTGGGTCCACGTAGTGCCATCGTAAGAGACAGCGAAGTGGTAGGCACTATCTGAGCGTTGTTGCACGATAGCCCAGACACTGTCGTTGAAAGCGCAAAGCATGTTCACGAATCGGAAGGCGTCGGCAGTATGGTCGTTGGCTGTCCAAGTCTGGCCATCGTTGGAGATGTAGATGTTATCGTCTTGACAATAGAATAGGTTGTCGATGTTGACTAAGATGTTTCGCACCCGGCAGTTGGAGGGTAGTCCGTTGAGGGTCTTTTCTTCCCAGTTACGTCCTTCGTCGTTTGAGACAAATAGGCTATTTTGATAGCCATTGTTCACATACCATTTCAGTGCGCCATTGTGGAAGACCATCTTTTGTTCGGTGCCTGCAGCAGGGAAGACGGCTTGTTGTACCTCGGTCCAAGCATAGAGGTCTGGGTCGACATGGTGGACATTGACTTGTATCTCGTACCATTTCTCGGACACATAGTCTGAAGCGATGACATGCAGAAAGACGGGTCTTACGGAGAAGTCGACCGTGTCGGCGCCAGACAAGGTGATGGTGTCGTTCGGAGTATAGACGACCACCGCCCCGGGTGTGGCATTGAATCGGAACGAGGGGACGACGCTATCGATGGGTACTCCATATTGGATAGAGTCGACATTATATATGAGTCCGGTATCTAATCGGTCTTCCACGGTAAAGACAGTGGAGGAGAGCGTAGGATAGTCGCTATTGGATACGAAGGTGAGTGATTTGACCGTTGCATCGGATGAAACGGTGTCGGCTGTACTGCTTGACGAGGAGTTGCAAGCGCATAGTGTGGCGATAGCGCCTAATAGGATAAGAGTCTTTGTCTTCATAACTACGTAGTGTCCGTGCAAAAGTAGTGCCATTTTTGTAAATATGCAAATAAAGTACTAATTTTGCGGGCTGAACTATGTTTCCTGTTTATATGAACTTGTTATTTCAACTATACAACAAGCTTTTCCGTGCGAAGCAGCGTGAGAAAGATGAGTTGCGTGCATCGTTGGCGCAAAAGCGTCGTATCATGCGTTCGGAGGAGGTGGCAGTATGTTCCCAAGAGGTTGTGGAACAGATACTTGCGTTACCCGAATACCATCGTGCTAATAGGGTGATGATATACTATCCTATTCACAACGAGGTCAATTTGTTGCCGCTTGTAGAGCAGTCGCCGGAGAAGACATTTCTGTTGCCTGTAGCGCATAGGCGTTCTTTGGAGGTGCGAACCTATCAAGGAGAAGAGGCTATCACAAAGGGTAAGTTTGGTGTGCCGATCCCTACGACGCCTGCTTATAAAGGCGAGATTGACCTTATCATTGTGCCAGGTGTTGCCTTCGACAAAGCAGGCAATCGCATGGGTCGTGGTGGCGGTTACTATGACCGTTTCCTAAAGCGATACTCGCACACGCAGAAGATAGGTGTGGGGTATCACTTTCAGTTGAAGAGCAAGTTGCCTCACGACCGTCACGATACGCCTTTGGATAAGGTTATCACTTCGTCGACGAAGTAGTCTACTTCTTTTCG
>CAYNMA010000089.1:2190-10336 GCA_964398075.1 uncultured Bacteroides sp.
CTACTTCTTTTCGGCAGTTGTAGGGCAAGTGCTCTTTGTGTCGGTTTTCTTTGTTGGTTTGGTGGTTGTTGCGGGTTTGCCCATCTTAGCAAATGCTTTTTGCAGGGTAGGGACGTCGGTTTTTTCTGGGTCGTAGGTGACCATAACAGCCTGCTCTTTGAGGTTGAATTGGATGTCCTTTACGCCTTTCTCGAAAGCAATGTTTTTCATTACTTTGTCGCAGCATGCTTGGCAGCGGATGTCGCAATAGAGCGTTACAGTCTGTTTGTTCGATTTTGCCTCGATAGGCAAGATGGTGCATAGCGCCAAGAGAAAAAATAATACCTTTTTCATTGTTTGTTATTTATTAAGGCTCCATCGGAAGCCGATATATATTTTCCATCCTTGTATAGGTGCCCATACCATCGAACTGTCGAAGTCGGGTAGTGTGGGGTCGGCAGCACTGACGATAGGGTTGTCCTGCGTGAAGTTGGTCATGTTCTCTGCGCCCAGATAGAGCGAGCAACTGCGCCAGTACTTGGTTATCTGTCCCAATAACTGCGGATACCATTTGTGGAAGACAACGCCGTCTTGGGTGTAGTACTGCTTGCTGTTGGAGGGGATACTGAAGCCGAAAGGCATTCGCCCATAGCCATTGAACTGGGCGGTTATATCGAACTGCCAAGTCTTAAGGGGAGTCTGGTAACTCATGGTTATCAGTCCTTTAAACTTGTTTTGTAGTACCTTATCTTGCAGTAGGAGTTCGCCAGTGGCGGGGTTGGTGGTGGTCTGTTTTACATCCATATATCGGAACGCCAGAGTGGTGGTCCATCCTCTCAGTATCTCCATGGATGCTTCGGCTTGCCAAGTGTGCGAGTACCATGCGGCACCTGGGGTCTGCGACATGTTGATCAGTTGTACTCCGTGAATGTCGGCATCGAGGTCGGCTATCACTCCGTCTAAGAAACGGATGTAGTAGTACTCGGCCGATAGCGTCAGTTCTCGGTTTGCAATGGGGATATAGAAGGCGGTAGTCGCTCCCACGTTGAGTGCTTTCTCTTGTGATAGCGTGGAGGATAGGGTGTATTGCCTGTTGGATGGCAGATAGGAGGCGTTGTCGGCAATGCCGTTTGGCGTTCGGTATCCCATGCCTGCTGAGGCTCGTAGGGTCCACCATGAGAAGGGCGCATAGCGGATATTCATTCGTGGCGTGGTGAAGAACCCGTAGTGCGTTGAATAGTCCTCGCGCAGTCCGACTAAGAGTGTGAGTTTGTCCTTATATGTATAGGTATACTCGGCGAAGATGCCAGGTGTCACTTCGTTTGACAGGCGCTGATCTTGTTCTTTGCCGGCGAAGATGTGTTGGTAAGCCTCGTTGTATCGGTCGTAATTGACAGACAGTCCGGTTACCAGTTTGTGGGTGTGAGTGTCGGATAGGTCTCGTGCGTCGTCGTCGAACTCGGTTTGGAAGATAGCATTGAGATAGGCATTGGTCTGTGTGGCGTTCCACAGTCGGCTGCCGTAGGTGTTCGTTTGGTTGTGGTAAGAAGCAGCGGTGATGATACCAATGGAGCGGTTGAGGTCGGCATCGAACACATATCCGTTCTTGAGGAATCCGTCAATCCTTCGTGTGCGGAGGTCGATGAGGTATTGCTCGGATAGTTGCCCTCCAAGACGTTGGTCGTAGAGTGCGCGTAGGAGCACTTGCCCGGTGTAACCATGCGACTGAATGAACCAACGGTTCTGTATATTAAGGTGTCGTGTCTTGGGTGCATCGAGAAAGCCATCTTTGTTCTTATCCATGGCGAGATCCATGTCTCTTGCATTTAGCAGGATGCCTGTTGATACCTTATCGTTGAGTCGCCATCCGCCCATTAGGTTTAGTTCCGCCATGAGTTCGGAGCTGAGGTAGAGGTTCAGCGCAATGGGGTCTTGTTTCTTTGGTTTGAGTAGTTCGACATTGATCTGCCCCGCGATGGCTTCGTAGCCATTGACCACGGACGAAGTGCCTTTGCTTATCTGTATGGCTTCCATCCATGGTCCTGGGATATACTCTAAGCCGAACGCCTGCGAGAGTCCTCGTATGCTTGGGGTGTTCTCGGTGAGGAGCTGGATATAATTGCCGGAGAGGCCGAGGAGGCGTATCTGCTTGGCGCCAGTGGCTGCGTCGGAGAAGGTGACATCTACCGAGGCGTTGGTCTCGAAACTCTCGCTGAGGTTGCAGCAAGCCGCTTTGACGAGTTCGTCTCCGGTGAGCGTCTCTGTGGCGATGGCCGTGTTTCGTGCGCGTAGGACAGCCATACGGCGTTCAGTGATACTGACCTCGTCGAGGATGAGGTTGGGTATCAGGACGATCGTGATAGAGGTGGTGGAATAGGTCACTTCTGTAGTATCATTGTGATAACCTAAATAACTGGCTACAAGGTGTTTGGCGTTTTTCTGTGTGGTTAGCGTGAAGTGCCCGTCGAGGTCGGTTGCGGTGCCGACGGTGGTCTGCGCCCAATAGATGTTTGCTCCGACGAGGGGTCTGCCGTTCTCGTCGACCACGGTGCCGGAGATGTTTCGGGCGTAGGCGAAAGTGCTGACGAGGAGAGCTGCCAGTAGGAGGAGAGTCTTGGTATGTGTGTGTCGCAGGATCATCATTGTTTGCGCAGGCAAAGGTAGTGGATTATTTGCGGATAGGCAAGGGGGTAGTTGATGGGTTTATTAGTTTATGGGTTTATGGTTGAGGGATGTTTGTGGGTTTATGCGTTTATTGGTTTACTCGTTGTTTAATGGGTTGAAGGTTGATTATTGGTTTATTAGTTTATTAGTTTATTAGTTTAGGAGAAGTTTCATTGGTTATAAAGGTTGAGGAGTTGAGGGGGAGTATGTCGGTGGGCGGGCGTTTGTTGGTGGAGAGTTGGGTGTTAAGGTTTCGGTGACGATTGTTAATGGTTTTGAGTATAAAAAGGTGTTTTTAGGGTAGGATGTGGGTTCGGTGTGGGTATTACGTGAAGGGCTATATCTTACGCTTATCCTACGCTCATCTTACGCTTATCTTATGCTGATCCTTTGTCGCTGACTCGACTTTGGCTGCTGACATGTTCTATTAAGATTCGGGGAGGGCAGTTTTTACATTTCGTGAAGGGCTTGCACTGTGAGCGAGAAATGATGAACGAATGGCGATGCTTTCACCATTTTATCTTGCAGCGGACGGGGTAGTGGTCGGAGTAGGACAGGCGGTCGATCTTGAAGTCTGCGGAAGAGAGTTGTGGACTGTAAAGGATATAATCGATACGGATGCCGAAGATGCTTTTGCAGAATGAGTGTCCCAATCCGACTCCGCCGCTTTGCAGGAAGGCATCTTTAAGGGAGCGTGCGATGTGGCGATAGATATACGATACGGGAACTTCGTTGAAGTCGCCGCAAAGGATTACGGGGTAGGTTGACTGTTGTATCTCGTTGCATAGGCAGTTCATCTGCTGAATGCGCTGTGGGTAGGCTCTACTCAGTTTGTGCCATACGGTGCTTGCCGACTTTTTCATATTGTCGTTGCTATCGGCGAAGTCGCTCAGTAGTGCCATATCGTTGTTATCGAAACGGACAGACTGTAGATGGTTGTTGAACAGCCGCATGGTGTCTTCGCCGACCACTATGTCGCACCGTGCCGAGATGTTCGTCTTTGAGTCGAATGCCAGTTCTTGTTTATTGAGTAACGGATACTTAGAGAACACGGCAATGCCGTATTGTCGTTGGCCTTTGTATAACTTAAAGTCGATGTAGGAATAGGGATAGTTTAGGTAGTCTTTCACTTCCTGCAAGGTCAGTTCCTTTGAGGTCTTGCGTGTCTCAAACTCCTGCAGGCACACGACATCGGCATCGGTCTCTTTTATATAATGTAGTATTCTATTTTGTTCGGCTTTCTTTGAGTCGTCGAGGCGCTGGGTGTTGTATGATACGACCGAGATGGTATGTTCGAACTGCTTGTTTGGTACATGGGGTATAGCAAAGGTGTACGACATAGATGCGACGGAGCAGAGTAAGGCTATGGCTGAGAAGATGCTCCTCAGTTTATGATGTGTGAAGAGCCATCCGATAGCGAAACATAGGTTGATCAGTAAGAGCCACTCGAAGAGGAGTCCGAGCATGGAAGGCAGTACCCATTGGGTGGGATTGATAAAAGGGCAGATATCGGCAAGCAGCAGTAGGACAACGAAGAGGATGTTCAGTGCTATGTTGGCGGTCCGAGCAAGTAGACGAAGTATCTTACGCATCATTTCCCGAAGAGAGTTTTCTTCTCTTCCTCCGTCAAACTACCATATCCGGAACGCTTCACCTTGTCTAGGATACGGTCGATCTCTTTATCGTGGTCGGCATTGCTACTATCATTGGTGTTGATAGGGTCTTGATAATGATAGCGTGTCTTGCTCTCTTCTTTCTTCTGCCTACGGAATCGTTCTCGCAGATTGTCCCACCACTGTCGTAATCGGGAGTTGGAAGGTGTCTTCTCGAAACCGTAATCGCCTTTGTGCCGCCACCATAAGATAAGCAACCAGCCAAAGAGTAGTCCGCCTAAGTGAGCGAAGTGGGCAATGTTATCGCCGGTGCCGGATATGCCAAGGAACAACTCGCATAAAGCATAGATACCCACGAAGATACGCGCACGGATAGGTATAGGGATAAACAAAAGGAAGATGCGTTCGTCAGGGAAGAGCCAGGCGAAGGCGAATAGGATGCCGAACACGGCACCACTGGCACCTATTGTGACGGCAGGGTAATCAATAACGCCATACATGCAGAACCACACTATCTCTTGTACGATAGCGGCACCAACGCCCGACACTAGATAATAGGTAAGGAACCGGCGGCTACCCCAAGTGCGTTCCAAGGCGATACCAAAGAACAGTAGCGAGAGCATGTTGAAGGCGATATGGTCGAACCCTGCATGCATGAACATGTAGGTGAAGGGTTGCCAGATGTGAAATGATGAGGAGCATATATAGTTCAAGCCGAAGATGTTGCTCATCGGTATGCCAATCTGGCTCGACAAAACCTTATCTGCCAACCGACAGATAAAGTTAATGATAATGATATTCTTTGTTATGGTAGGTAAACCGCCAAACAAACCGCTTCTGTTATTCTCGTAATCCATAGTTTATATTAGGCACCGTATATATATTAGGCACACTCTTGCAGCAGCAAAAGTACGCAAATTTATGCAAATATCCTTCGGCAAAAACCTTGCCACACACCTTTTCGTACGAATTATTGACTATAAATGCATTTTTTTATATAAATATTTGGTGGAATGAAAAGTATATTCTACATTTGCACACGGTTTCGGATGCAATGCATATCGAGACGATTATTAAACGTTTAATTAATACTGTTACTATGAACAAAGTAGAATTAGTTGCTGCTGTTGCAGCAGAAGCAGGTATCTCTAAGGTTGCTGCTCAAAAGGCTGTTGAGGCTGGTGTTAAGGCTGTGTCTGAGGCTCTCGTAAAAGGCGAAAGCGTTCAATTGATTGGTTTCGGTACATTCTCTATTGCAGAGCGTGCTGAGCGTAATGGTGTTAACCCTCACACTGGCAAGGCTATCAAGATTGCTGCTAAGAAGGTTGTTAAGTTCAAAGCAGGCAAGGCTCTTGCTGAGAAGCTCTAATCTTTTAAGCGATTGACAAAAGAGATTGCCCATAGATGTATCATCTTGTGGCAGTCTCTTTTTCGTTAGAATAACACATCAACTATCATGGCAAATATACCAGAAAACCTGCATTACACCAAGGAGCACGAGTGGATCCGTGTAGAGGGTGACATCGCCTACGTAGGCATCACCGACTATGCACAGGAGGAGCTCGGTGAGATTGTCTTTGTAGATGTACAGACAGTCGGTGAGACTATCGCCCAAGGCGAGGTCTTTGGTTCTGTGGAGGCTGTCAAGACCGTGTCGGACCTCAATATGCCTGTCACGGGAGAGGTCTTGGAACTCAATGAGAACTTAGATGTTCAGCCGGAATTGGTCAACAACGACCCTTACGGCAAAGGCTGGATGATCAAAGTCAAACCCGAGAACCTTGCCGAACTCGATAACCTGCTCGACGTAGAAGGTTACAAGAAACTTATAGGCTAATAGCAGCCTTCGTATAATGGAACGGGAACGACCTCATGGTTGCTCCCGTTTCTTTTTCAGCGCAATACCTTGCGCGAACTGTTACCCGACTTGATGATATACACGCCACGCACCTGTGCTTGCAGCAGCGCCTCGCTATATCGTCCGATGCAGGTCCCAAGGCAGTTATACAGCCAAGCGTCCTGCTCTGCATCCTCTTGCACAGGCCTGTCCACCGCCGCCGCACTCTTCCGCAGCACAGCCTCCTGCCAAGTCGTCGCCACACGGATACCATCCACCACCAGCCAACTATTGGCGTCATACCCACGAAGCACGATGTTACGAGGATAAATATCGTCGATGGCGCTATCTTGCACTGGCCCCACCGTCGGCTCGTCGGGCTCTTCCGCCAACGCATCGGTCAGCAGATAGACCGATACCGCATCGTTGTTGCTACCGCTCACAATCGAATACTTGACCACCACCAAATACGTGGTCGACGCATCCATGACCTCCGTGGAATACACCTTCGTGCTACCCTTGCCTACGCAAAGCCCGATCTGGTTCTTCGCGCTGACGAACACCCGCGCCGAATAGTTAAAACTCGTCTCGCTGACCGAATCCCGCAGCGCAAAGAAGTACCCGTCCTTGCTATTCAACGCCGGCAGCAGCATGAAAGCCACGTACACATCGCCCTCGCGCACCTCGGCAAACGCCTTATGTGGTTGTGTGTTCGACGTCAGACAATCGATCAGCGCCGCATTCCCAATGCCCGACTGAGCGTAATTTCTCACCGACAATCCGTTGGTCACACCGATAGACGACTCGCCCCCGTACTGGGTATACCAGCCATGCGAAGTGATCTTGTCCCCGAGCGGATAGTCAAAATCCTCCACCATTAACACGTCGGCGTGGCACACTGCCACCATCATCATCAGACCCAAAACGGAAAGCATCTTCTTCATAATCGCTATAATAATAAGGTACTATCCCAACCTCAACAAATATCGTACCTATCCCCGCCGCCTCCTCGCCATGCTCTCTGCAAATGTAAAAGCCGCCAACCCCGAATCTTAATAGAATGTATCAGCAGCCAATGTCGAGTCAGCGACAAAGGATCAGCATAAGATAAGCGTAAGATGAGCGTAGGATAAGCGTAAGATTTAGCCCTCCACGTAATACCCACATAATACCCACATCGTACCCAATACCCACCAAATTAACCCCAAAACCATTAACAATAGCACTTCAAATATTAACACCGAAACCTTCACCCAAAACTCCAACAAAAACATGCAATCAACAAAATGAAATCAATGATAATACGGCGCAGCCGTCCGTTCAAAAGCCCGACCATCCAACTATCCCTATTGCCCACTATCCCCCACCCGCTCCTTAACTTCTAAACCTTTGTAACCAATTAAACTTCTCCTAAACTCCTAAACTCCTCAACTAATAAACCCACAAACAACTCTCAACCATAAACCAATAAACCCAAAACTTGCGTACTTGCAAAATTCTCCGTACCTTTGCCCCCGAACGACCCCCCGAGCAAGCCCTCGAACAAAAAAAACGAGCAAAACCCCGAACAAAAAACAAACTAAAAAACGAACACCCACTAACATGCAATCACTAACACGCAATCAATAACATAAAATCCCCAACATGCAATCCCCAACATGCAATCACTAACAAAAAATAACATGAAACACCTTTTCCTCACCCTAACCCTCGCCCTCACCACCCTCCTGTCCTTTGCACAGACCAATCAGGTGGTTTGGAACAATGGGCGTGTTCAGTTTGCACAACCCATCGCCAGTATTGACAGCCTCACCTTCACCGGAAAGGTTGCCGAGAGCGACACCCTACATCTCATTCTGCCGAGGTCAACACAACAAGGGGTACAAAACCCGACAACCGTTACCCAAACATCTGCACAGACCAACCAAGTGGTCTGGAACAACGGTCGCATCCAGTTTGGAATGCCCATTGTAAGTGTGGATAGCCTGACGTTCCCGAGCACCATTGCGGAATCTGATACCTTCCACTTCATCCTTCCACGCGCTGTCCACGA